>JANLSI010000399.1:0-14893 GCA_031362345.1 Pseudomonadota bacterium | reverse complement strand
TGGCTGGGCGGCGGAGCATCCGGGAGCTGTGCCTCCCCCTCAATCCACAATCCGCTTCGCCGTGCCCCACATCAACCACACCACCGCACCCAGCACTTCGACCGCCGCGCATAAGGCAAAGGCCGCGCCGTAGCCGCCGGTGCTGGTGACCAGCCAACCGGTGACATAGACACCGACGACGCCGGGGATCGTGCCGGCGGTATTGGTCATGCCCATCAAGACGTCGGCATAACGCGGTGCGATTTCGAGGTGATTGGGCATGAAGCCCGACCACGTCAGGGAGATGAAGCCGAGCGCACCGCACATCAGTGCGACGGCCGGCATCGGCGTCGAGACGTTCTGCACCGACAGCATGCAGGCGGCGGCGCCGAGCAAGCCGGTGAGCTGCATGATCTTACGCACTCGGGTCAGATCCATGCCGCCGGTGATCATCTTGTCGGCCACCATGCCGCCCAGGTTGCCGCACGCGAACATCGACAGCCACGGCGCCGCCGATAGCAGACCGGCCTTGACCAGATCGAAATGCAACGCGCCGTGGAAATAGCTCGGCAGCCAGGCGAGCAGCATGTAGAGCACCCAGTTGCTGCAGAAGTGATTGATGATCAGGGCCCACACCGCCGGGTGACGGAGCAGAAATTTCCACGGCACCTTAACGCTTTCGCGCGGCACATCGGCGTCGATTGCGTGGGCTGTAAGCAGGGCCAGTTCGGCGGCGCTCATATGCGGGTCCTGGTCGGGCCGGCTGTAGGCGCGCATGAACCACGCCAAGCACCACACAATGCCTAGCGCGCCGAAAATGTAGAACACCGATTGCCAGTTCCACTGCTTGATGATCCAGCCGGTACTCATGAGGCCGACCAAGGTGCCGAGCGGAATGCCGCTGACTAACAACGCCAGGGCGCGTGAACGCTCGGCCGTCGGCACCCAGCGCGCGAACAGGTTATAGGCCGAGGGATACATGGCCGCCTCGCCGAGGCCCATCGCCACTCGGGTCGCGAGTAGGATGGGTAAGGACAGCGCCGCCGCGAGCGGTGTCAGGATGGTGAACACCGACCACCACACCACCGCAAAACCCAGCACGAATTTGCCGCCGATGCGATTGGCGAGCCAGCCGCTCGGCACCTGGAACAGCATGTAGCCGAGGAAGAAGGACGACAGCACTAAACCCTTGGTCTGCTCACTCCAGCCGAACTGCTCCTGCATGGTGATGGCAGCGACCGAGATATTGACGCGGTCGATGTAGCACACAAAGGACGCCGCCACGCACAGTGCAACGAGGGTGTAGCGACGTTGCCAGCCGCGCGAGGTACGGGCGGCGAGTGCCGCGTCGGTAGCGATATTCATGAACACCTTTCCCTCTGACGCCGTGATTGGCCGCGCAAGATTAGCGGGCGTGGTCGACCAGCGCCCGCTGGGCGTCGAGGAAGCGCAGTACCTCGTCATGGGGCTTGACCGGCGCGAACAAGACGGTGCGGGTGATACCCCAGGCGCGGAACTGATCCAAGCGCGCCAGACTCGGCGGCTCCCAGGCGAACATCGACAGTTCGATGGAGGCCGGGTCGCGCTTGGCGATCTCGCAGCGGCGGTGGATGTCGGTAATCGCGGCCGGGATATCACCGACCAGCATGTCTAGCGGCGCCCAGCCCTCGCAATAATCCACCACCCGCTGGCGGCTCTGCTCCGTAGCGCTGCCCAGGATCACCGGCGGGTGGGGCTTGCGCGCGGGTTTGGGATAGGACCAGATGGGCTCGAAGTTGACGAACTGGCTGTGAAAAGACGGCTGCTCTTCAGTCCAGATGGTTTTCATCGCACGGACCCGTTCGCGCATGAGC
The DNA here is from genome assembly GCA_031362345.1 of Pseudomonadota bacterium. Classification (GTDB taxonomy): domain Bacteria; phylum Pseudomonadota; class Gammaproteobacteria; genus JADJYF01. The sequence goes on along the minus strand of JANLSI010000399.1, from coordinate 13,061 downwards.
TTGAAGCGGGTCTTGAAGTCGGTGCCGTGATTTTCCATTTCTTCGGCGTTCCAGCCGGCGCCGATGCCGAACAGCACCCGCCCGCCGGACAGGAAGTCGAGCGTTGCCACTTCCTTGGCGGTCATGATCGGGTCGCGCTCGATGATCAAGCACACGCCAGTCGCGAGCTTGAGATGGGTAGTGACCTGGGCTGCGGCGGTCAGGGACACGAAGGGGTCGAGCATGTGCCAGTAGTACTCCGGCAGCTCGCCGCCGGCCGGATAGGGCGAGCGCCGCTCGACCGGAATGTGGCTGTGCTCGCCGAACCACACCGACTCGAAGCCACGCTGTTCGAGATTGCGCGCCAGCGCGTCGGGCCGAATGGTGGCGGGCGTATTGAAACTGAAGACCCCGATATCCATCGCCTCTCCCCTTGCGATTTATTGTGGTCGCCAGTCTAGGAGGCCGGGCAGATCAGGGGAAGCGCGCGAACGGGGAGGTGAGGCTGAACCACCGACGGCTCGCGAGCCACTTACTGCTTGTCACCCTCGGCTATAATCGCCGACCCGCACCATCACCAAATCACAAGGAAGCTCGCCATGCCCCTGTACGAATACCGCTGCGAAGCCAACGGCGAAGTCCTCGAAGTCGTGCACCGCATGGCCGACAAGTTCACCACCTGGGGCCAGCTCTGCGAGCACTTGCAGCGCCCACTCGGTGACGTGCCAGCCGACGGTGCGGTCAGCAAGCTGATTGGTTCAGGCAATGCCGGCAATGCGCCCTGGACCTTGGGTAAACAGCTTAAAGCCGACGTCAAGGCATCCACCAACGGCAAGCACGGTGCGACGGTGTCGCCGATGCGAGGCAATAATTTCTAGCGCGGGGGAGTTCGACAGCGAGAGGGGAGACGCGCTCGATCTCCCTGTGGGTCCGACTTCAGTCGGACATTAAAAACCCAGCACCGTGGCTCAAGCTCCGGTAGGGAATGTCCGACTGAAGTCGGACCCACAGGGGAAGAGGCTGCGAATAACTCAGTGATGCTCCGCCGTCGCCACACCGTCCTTGCGTTTGGCCGGCGTCAACAAGGACACATAGCTCACGCCATCGGCGTTATTGCCGGTCACCGGCAGACCGGCCTCGCGCCAGCCCGGTAAGCCGACACGCATTACGCTGACCTCTCTATAACCCGTCGCGACTAGCAGCGCCGCCGCCGTATCAGCACGAGGCCCTTCGTCACCCCCTACGATCAGGGGGGTGTCGTGGGGCAGGCTGTGTTCCATTACCAAGGCAAAGCTGGCATTGGCATGGGTCGCGCCGGTTTTGGGGTGATAGAACTCTATGGGGACATTGATCACCCGCCCGCGCGGATGGCCTTTGACGAACTCGGCCACTGTACGCACATCGATATAGGTCGCCGGGCCGTCAGGTCCGATGCGCAACGAGACTTCGAGCGGCGTGGCGATGGCGTGGGTCATGGCATCTCGCTCAAGCTTTGCGTTGGAACTCGGGTACGAAGGGCGGAATAATCTGGCAGCGCGCGCGCTCCGGCAGTGGTTCGCGCTCAGTGAGTGTATAGCGCACGCGGTCTTCTGTGCCTGCTTTGACGTCGGTCTGCTCGATGTGAAAGTGCAGAATGCGGCCGGTCGGGCTCAGCGCGAAGACACAGTCGAGCAGGCGTCGTACCGGGATTTCGCCGTGTTCGGGATGCTGCAAGGATTCGAGAGGTGGCGTGGGACTCATCATTCTTCGCTGCGGGTGGCTGGGCGCTATTGTGCGCAATTCCATACCAGCGAGACAGGGGTATTGGCCTTAACCCCAGGCGACCAACTCGCGAACGCTGAGGCACGCTGCACATCACCGCAGCGCGCCCGTGGTTGACATGGCGGGGTATCGCCGCTTAGATCAAAGTCCCTGGCCGCGAACACCGTCTCCATGACCACCACCACGACCCCCCAGATAGAGATGGTCACCGGCGCGCAGCGTTACGCCCCTGGCGAAGAAGTCCCTAACGTCGCGGTCAAGTTGTTCGCGCTGCGTAATCAATGCACCGAATGCAATGTCTGTGAGGTGGCTTGCGCGCTGGCGCACTCGCCTGACGGCATGGTCAATCCACAATACGCCAGGCTGCGTATCGATCACGCGCCCGAGAAGCCGTCACGGGTCAGCCCCAATGGGCTTGGCTTCATCGCCGAGATCTGCCATCACTGTGGCAACCCGCCACCCTGTGCCGACGTCTGCCCGACCGATGCCTTTTATTACGATCCGCAAACCCGTGCCGCCGTCATCGAGCAGGACAACTGCATCCAATGCATGGAATGCGTGCCCGGCTGCCCGTTCGACGTAGTGTTCGTCGCGCCCAGCGGCGAACTCCTGAAATGCGATTTGTGCGGCGGCGAGCCGGTGTGTGTGAAGGCTTGCGCGACGCGCCCGGAAATGGTCAATCAGGGTAAGCAATACACCCGCTTGCCGGTCTTGTTCTATGCAGATCAGGTCGAGTTCAACAAAGTCAGCAAACAACCCGCCGAGAAGCGCAACGAAGTCGGCCTGATGCAGGCGATGCTCGAGCGCGGCGAAATCAGCAGTTCGGCCTGAGCGCGTCAGCGCCGGCCATCGAGGGGAGAGATGCCATGGAAAGCCGTTTATTGCGCGTCAATCTGACGACCGGCGAGCTCAAGAGCGAAGTCATTCCGCACCAACTGTTCGAACGCTGGATCGGTGGCTCCGGCATCAACGACTGGATCATGTGGGAGCACTTTCTGAGCCACGATATCCATTGCGATCCGCGCGGGCCGGATAACATCTTCGTGTTTGGCGTCGGGCCGCTGGCCGGCACCGGCGCGGGCAGTGGCGTCAAGGGCCGCATCACCTTCAAGAGTCCGGCCTACGGCATCTTTGGCGACTCGGCGGGTGGCGGCAAATTCCCCTACATGGTGCGCTTCACCGCCTACGAGTACATCGCTATCACCGGGCGTGCGCCGCGGCCCATGTACCTGCATATCTGCAATGACGAAGTGTCCTTGCTCGATGCCAGCCATCTGTGGGGCAAGAATACCGCTGAGACCCACGCGCTGCTGCAGCAGACCCATGGCACCTGGCCGTCCAAGACCAGCACGCTCACCATTAGCCAGGCTGGTGAAAACCAGGTGGGTATGGCAGGTGTGGTGGCCGATGCTCTGCGCATTCACGCGCGCGGCGGTGGCGGCGCAGTGCTCGGTTCCAAGAACCTGAAAGCCATCGCCGTGCAGGGCAATGGTGGCCTGCCGGTGACGCGTCCCAAGGACATGCTCGAATGGTCCCACGACTTCAAAACCAAGCTCGACAACAACGAGGCGGTGTACGGTTTCAAACGTCGCGGCACGCTCGGCGCGGTCGAGATGTATCAGCATATCGGTGGTCATTCCTGGCGTAATAACCAGGGCAATACCTTTCGCGGTGAGGAGATCCGCTCGGACAACTGGGTAAAGAAATACCAGAAGTATTCCGAAGTCTGTTCGTCCGATTGCTTCATTGCCTGCGACAGCAAATACAAGATTGAAGGCAACGAAACCGCAGCGGCGGCCAAGTACAAGGGTGAGGTGTTCCGCCGGCCCGAATACTTAACCACCGGCAGCGCGGCCGGCATGCTCGATGTGCGCGATTGGGCTGAAGTGGCGCACTGGGGCAAGGTCACCAACGACTATGCGGTCGACAACCAAGATCTGTCCTGCTCGATCAGTTTCCTGATGGAATTGAAACAGCGCGAGATCTTGAGCGATCACGACGTTGCCGAATTGTTCGGCCATGCCCAGCCTTTGCGCTGGGGCAATATGGAAGACATCGAAGCGTGCATGGAAAGCATCGTTTTTCAGAGCAATCCCTTTGGCGTGATGTTCGGTGATGGCGCCTATTTCGGCGCGCTCAAGCTGTCGGCGATGAAGGGCCAGAACTTCATGAAGTACGCCATCTATGGCAAGGGCGGTGCGAGCTTTACCGAGGAAATGCGCGCCTTCCCGACCTGGATGAACAATATGGCGGTCGCCTCGCGCGGCGCCGATCATTTGAAGGGCATTGGTCTGATCGAGAAATTCCAGCGCAAGGATCTCTCCAAGAAATATTTCAACGGACGCACCGAGGCGGCCGATCTGAGTACGCCGCTGTTGAAGGGCGCCTGCACGGCGTTGGTCGAAAACCAGGTCGCGCTGTTGAATTCCTACGGCGTGTGCCTGTTCCACTGGATGCTCGATCCGGCCGGTTACGCACCGCAGGAGTATTACGGCCAGGCTTTCGCCGCCGTCACCGGCATCGACCGCTCGCCAGAAGAATTGATGCGCGATGGCGAGCGCATCTGCAACTTGGAGAAAGCTATCAATTCCCGCATCGGTCTGCGCCGCGAGCACGATACGGTCTGCGAGCGCTGGATGTGGGAGCCAAACAACGAAGGCATGTATGCCGGGCGGGTGGCGGCCGATATGTTCGTGCCGGTGCTGGACGAGTACTACGAGTGGCGCGGCTGGGAGCGTGACTCGGGTCTGCAGACGCGCGCCAAACTGACTGAGCTCGGTCTCGAAGATGTCGCCGAAGTGCTGGCCGCCGACGGCGCGCTGGCCTGAGAGGCATGCCGTGATCACCGTCCACACCGAGTTTCACAGTCACTTCAAGGAACTCGCGGCTACCGGTCGCGATTCCTTTGAGTTAGAACAACCGCTGGTCGCCGAACTCGCCGAACGCATCAGCATCAAGTATGGCGAGAAAATGCGCGCCATCTTGATCGACCCCGACACCCGCGAGTTGAACGAACGCGGCACCATGCTGATCGACACCAAGGGCCGGCGCATTTCCATGGAAGACAGCCTCGCCGATGGCGAGACGATTTCCTTCATGGTGGGGATCGCCGGCGGCTGAGCGCGCCGGCGCGGGCGGCGTGTTATTCAACGAGCAGGTGGCGGCGCGAACGCGCGACGCCTCTTGGCGCGCTCAGCGTGACCAGCGTTGCACCGTGTATTGAATGAAGCGTGCGACGAAGCCCGCCGTGATGCGCGGGCGAAAGCCATGCTGGCCGTGAATAAAGGCCACGCACCCGCCGGGTGAGCGGATGGTGGCGTGGTCGACGCCGGCCGGCATGAACTGGAAATCGCCCGGCCCCATCAACTGCTCCTCGCCCACCCAGGCTTCACCCTCAAGGATCATGCTCACTTCATCCTGGCTGTGTATGTGGGCGGGCAGCGTACTGCCCGGCCGCATGCGCATCAGATAAGAGCGGCTGCGGTCGGTTTCGCGCAGCATGCATAGTTCGATGCCCGGCCAACGCGCTTCCCAACGCTGCGTGGCGATGGGCGTGAGGTCGCGCAAAGCGGCAATAGCGAGAGACAACGCGCTGTCTTGCTGCGGCGCGCCCTTGATCGATGACATCACCTTCGCACGCAGAGCGGCGGCCCGCGCGGTCGCAGGCAGGAGCGGACCCAGACCGGCCATGAGTTCGTCCAGCAAGGCCTGGGGCAGGGGCTCGTCGTCGTTGTGATCGTTCACAGTGTTCGGCACATCCACACCCGGTTATTCGCGGTAGATATTGCGCAAGTTGTCCTGCGCGCGGCGTAAGTGAGACTTCACCGTGCCCAGTGGCAAGCCGGTCAGTTCGGCGATTTCGCCATGGGACAGCCCGCGAAAGAAAGCCAGGCCGAGCAGCCGCTGTGCCACCGGTGACAAGCTCGCGATCGCGTCGCGCAGGCGTGCGTCTCTCTGCAAAGCTATGACCAGCGACAGCGGGTCGTGATCGCTGCTGTCTTCCTGCAGACGCTGCTCGTCAACCAGCTCCGCGCTGACGGCCATGACTTGGCCGCGACGCCGCAGGAAATCGAGCGCACGGCTGCGGGCCATATTCAGCAACCAGGCCAAGGGCGGGCCGCGCTCGCCATCATAGCGGCCGGCCTGTTGCCAGGCTTGCAGATAGGTTTCTGCCGCGACGTCCTCGGCGGCGTCCTGATCGCGCGTCACGCGCATCGCCAGCCCATAGACATGACCGAGCGTAGCGTCATACAGCAGGCTCATACCGGTCTCGTCGCCACAGGCCATGCGCGCGATCCACCCGCGAGCCGCGGCATTGAGTGAGTCGTTGTCAGCCACGTTGCGGCGACCGGCATCCATGGGCAGGGGGCCTCGATTATAGCCACGCACTGGCTACCCGCAACGCGCACCCGTGGTTCAGTCTTCGAGTTCCAAGTGCGCTTTTCCATGTCCATCCTACGCAGCAAAAAAGATTTTGGATGTGCTGCATCCAAACGCCAGTGCCTGCGCGTATTGCTTTCGAAGCGCGATTCGTTCGTCGCCCGTGCCGGTCTGGCACCTCACGTTGCCGGCCGCATTCGAAACATCAAATCTTAGTCATCGCAGAGGGAGAACCATTCATGAAATATGGCACATTACTGGCGGTCTACTGTCTTGCCTGCGCGCCGTTCGCCCCGCTTGCCGAGGCCGCCAATCATCGCGAGGCGCCGATCACAGCCTTGGATCACAAGGCCGATATCACTGACGTCTACGCGTTTCGCAGTTACGACCCGGCTGATGCGACCCCCAAGGTCACCCTGATCCTGGGCGTTGACCCGCTGCTCGAACCGGCCAATGGCCCTAACTGGTTCCCCTTTGACCCGGACGTGGTCTACGAACTTAAAGTCGACAACAACAACGACGCGATAGAAGACATCGGCCTTGAAGTGCGCTTCAGCACCCAACAGACTTTGCCCAACCTGTTCCAGGTCTATGCCGGCATTCCGGGCGGTGCCAACGCGCCGGCCAACTCGCCGGCGCCGATCGCGCCCGGCACATCTATCGTGCCCGATCGCGTCACCAGTCAGGCCGATGCCGGCCTCGGCCAGAAGCAGACCTACACCCTGACGCTGGTGCGTTATCAGAACGGGGTGTCGAAGTCGCGCACCGTGCTCGGTAGCCAATTGGCGACGGTGCCGGCCAATGTCGGCCCGCGCACTATGGATTACAGCGCGCTCTTCAATGCCGGTATTCATAGCCTCGCCGGGCAAGTGAAAGCCTTTGCAGGCACCACCGACGACGCTTTCTGGATCGATTTGGGTGGCGCCTTCGATACTTTGAATACCCATACTTTCCCAGTCTTGAGCGCGGGCCAGGACGCGTCGTCCGACAACCTGTCGTCCGACACGGTGTCGGGTTACGCGGTCAATTCGATCGCGGTCGAACTGCCGGTCGCGATGTTGACCCGCACCGGCCTGGTCGAGGCAGCGGCTTCAACTGCCGCCACCATCGGCTTTAGGGGCACGACTTCACGACCGCGTGTGACCGTGCGTCGCGCAGCCCTGCCGATGGCGAGCTCAGGCGGTTATCGCCAAGTGCAGCGCATGGGTAATCCGCTGATCAACGAACTGATCATTGGCACTGGCTTCAAAGATCGTTTCAGCATGGATGTGCCGAAGAACGACGCTCAGTTCGCGAGTTTCTTTCTCGACCCGGGCTTGGCGCGGGTGGTGAATGCCCTGACTGCGGGTGTGGTCGCGATCCCCGCCGCACCGCGTACCGATCTGCTGCCGGTGGTGACCTATGCACCACCGATCGCGGCGCCGGGCACGCCGGCTGGTCCGGTCGCCGACCTGTTGCGCTTGAATACCGGTGTCGCACCGACTGCGCCCGCAGCGGCGAGTCGTCTCGGTCTGCTGGGCGGCGATGGCGCAGGTTTTCCCAACGGCCGTCGCGTCTATGACGACGTCACCGACATCGCTTTGCGGCTGGTGGTCGGCGGCGTGCTGCATGCACCGTTCGCGGGCTTCAGCGCCGACATTGGCGGGCGTCTGGGTGATGGCGTGAACAGCAATGACGCGCCCTATCGCAATGCCTTTCCTTATCTGGCTGATGCGCCTTCCGGCCGCGATCGCCGGCATATCGATCCCGGTGAAGCGGGCTGCACGGCGGGCAGCGGCGGACCTTGCGCGCCCTGAGTAAAGTGATGATGGCATCGCAGGCACGCGCCTGCGATGCCATCGCGTCCCGCCATCCGCAACACCAGCAGGCGCAAGAGATAAAGGCATGAAGCAAGCACTTGCCAGATTGTTGTATATGAGCTTTCTAGTGCTCGCCTTGCGTGTGCACGGCGCGACGCTGGGCGAGGCGCCGCTTGTTGCGCCGCGCGCTGACGCGAGCACGCAAATCGCACTCGCCAGCACCTTGTTACATCGTTATCGTGAAACCGCCCGTGAAGAATTTGTCACCCAGGCGCAAGCCGCTATCACCGCGGCCCTCGCCCTCGCACCTGAGGATTACATCGCGCAACGCACCGCCGTGGCCGTGATGCTTGCACGACACGATGATGCCGCTGCGCTGGAACGCATCACCGCGCTCAATCTGCGCTTTCCCGATGACGTCGACACCTATGCGCTCCTGATCGACGCCGAACTCGCGCTTGGCCGCCACGCCCAGGCCGAGCTGTACACCCAGCGCCTGCTCGATCTACGTCCTGACAACCTGCCTGGCCTTACTCGCGCCGCGCGCTTACGCGAACTTTACGGCGACTGGCAGGGCGCCATCGATTTCATCAATGCCACTATCAATCGCGTCACCACAGCCGAGGTCGAGGAACGCGCATGGCTATACGTGCAACTCGCGCGCCTGCATTTCGGCGCGGGCAGGCCTGAGATTGCCCATGCGGCTCTGGACGCCGCCTTGACGGTGATGCCGGACTATCCCGTTGCGCTCGAAGAAGGTCTGCGCATCGACCGCCTGAGCGGCGCAACCGCTGCGGCACTGAAAACCGCCCAGCAGCTCTATCGCGTCGCGCCCAGTGCGACGCATTTGTTTTGGTTGGCGCGCGCCACGGCGCAAGCCGGTGACCCCACTGGGGCGCGCAAGCTGTTTGACGAATTCCTGGGTGCGGCAAGCGCCATCACCGGTCGTGACGAGAATGCCAATTTGGCGCTCAGTGCGTATTACCTCGATGAGGGCCGCGACCCCACCAAAGCGCTGGCAGTCGCCAAAGTCGAGCGCGCACGGCGTGCCGACCCGCGCACCGTGCTCATGTATGCCGCAGCCTTGCATGGCCTAGGTCGCGATGCCGATGCCAGAGGCGAGTTGGACACTTTGCTGGCCCTGGGCTACCGCGACGCTGATCTTCTGTTTACGGCCGGCGAGATATTTGCCGCCGGCAGCGACCGGCTACGCGCGCGCGAACTGCTGAGCGCAGCGCTGGCCAGTGCGCCCCACGACCCGCGCGCTGCGACAGTAGAACTGCGCTTGCGCGGGCTGGCCGCCGACAACGGCATGTCCACACCATCTGAGCACAAACCGACCAGCTGACATAAAACCAGGGAGATCATCATGCGTCGTCTTTTTCTTGTCGCCCTCATATTCGCGAGTTGCGCCGCGAGTGCCTTACCTATCGATCTATCGAGCGCGCTCTATACGACCTCGGCCTTCGCCGAAGTGGGCAGCGACAGCGATGGCATCAACGCCGATAGCAGTCCGCCGGCTGGGCTGCCCGTGTTCAGTAGCGCCAGCGTGATCGGGGCCGATACGAGTGTGAATGAATTCGCCTTTGCCGATGCCATTGCTGATGATGGCTTCCTGGCCGTCGTTCCCGAAGCCCGGGGTAGTCTCAGCCATGCCGGTGCCGTCGCCGAGGCTTCGCTTGCGGCGGAGCTGGTGGACGCGGGAAGCTATGTCCTGCTGCTCGATTTCGACAACTTCATCGACCTTGCGGGGGGTGAAGCGAGTGCGGTGCTGGGACTCACCTTGAGCATCGGTAGCCACACCTTGTTCGATGAGCTTTTCACCAGCAGCGCTGAAATCTCGCGTCTGTTCGTGCTCGCTCCCGGTGAGTTTGGATTGCTGAACGTGAGCCTGATCGGCACCGCGGATGCGTTTCCCGATGGCACACTGCCGGCGACCGATCTCTACGCCTTCAATCTGGCCAGTGTTGGCATCTCGCTGGTGGCGGTGCCGAGCCCGACACCGCTGGCCTTGATGGGTGCTGCTCTGCTGCCCATCGTGCGTCTGACGCGACCCCGTCGCGTCGAGCACCAGGTGTGAAATAGATGGGGCGCTTGGCGCGTTTCATACGGCACAGTACGGCACCAGGTGCGGGACTGCTGCGCGTGGTCTTGGCGCTAGTCATGGTCGCGTCGGCGCAATCCGGCGCGGCGCATGAGCAAACGCCGGCGGCGCGGGAACGTCTGGGTCTCGAACAACCCCTGGCCGCGCACCCTAACCAGATCGACGCGATGCAGGCGCTGGCGGCGGCCTTGCTCGCCCAGGTGCGCGTCGCGCCGCGCGCAGCAGATCTGGCCCGCGCCGAAACGCTTATCGAACGTCTGCTCGCCGTGCACGCACCGCGCGCCGAGGTGCTCAATGCCTGGCGGCTGTTGATAGCCCATCGTTTCGACGAGGCACTGGGTGCCGCGCGCCGCGCGCGGGCCGACGGTGTCGATCCGCTGTTAGCGGCGGTCAGCGAAGCCGATGCCTTGACCGAACTCGGTCGCTATAACGAAGCCGAAATCACCGTGCAGTATCTACTCGATCACCATTACGGCATCGCGGCGCTGGCGCGTGCTTCGCACCTGCGCATGGTGTTCGGCGATCTACCCGGCGCCATCGAACTCGCCACGCGCGCGCTAGCAGATAGTCAAGCCGGTGTGGACCGTGCCTGGCTGCAATTGGATCTCGCTGAACTGCAACTCATGGCCGGCGCACCGGCAACGGCCTTGACCCTAGCCATCACAGCGGTTGCCGATTTGCCCGCAGCGGCGCTCGCCATGCAGGCCCGTGCACAACATGCGCTCGGCAATCGGCCGGCCGCGCTCGCGCTCTATCGCGTGGCGGCAGCCCACAGCCTGCGCGCCGAAACCTTGCTTGAAATCCGGCGCTTGGCCCGTGCCCTCGGCGAACACGCGCTGGCTACGCGCACTGAGGCGGTGCTCGACGGAATGGCGCGGCTCGATGCCGTCGGTGCTGGCAGCGACCGCCGCAGCTTTGTCGAGTTTTATCTCGAACGCGGCGACGTGACGACGGCCGAGACCCTGGCCCGCGCCGAGTGGCGCCAGCGCCCCGACGTTTACGGGGCTGCGCAGCTGGCCTGGGTGTTGTATCGCGAAGATAAGATTAGCGAGGCGCAGGCCTATGCGGCTTATGCCGTAGGCCAGCGTACGCCGGATCCCCTGCTGCAATGGCGTGCCGGCGTGGTACTGGCCGCCAATGGCGAAGCGCGGGGCAAGGCTTTGATGGCCACCGCCCTAGCGCACGATGCGCGCCTGAGTGGCAGTGCGGCCAGCCTCGCCGCGCGGCCCTGATCGATGCGGATTGGTCCGACAGCATTCCTTGCTCTGAGCCTGCTGTGGGCGACGCTCGCGAGCGGCCATCCGCTCGGCAATAACACCGTCAATCGCCTGGCGGCGATCAGCGTCAGCGGCACCGAAGTAAACATCGCCTACCACCTCGATCTGGCGGAAATTCCCACCTTGCTCGCTAGCCAGCAAGCCGACGCCGACAGCGATGGCAAAGTATTGGCCGCAGAATGGTCGGCCTATGCCGAGCGCTGGGCGCGGGATTTGTTGCCGGCTTTGCGTCTTGATGCGGGCGCTAGTGCGCTCGCGCTGCAAATCCAGCATGCCCGCTGGCAACTGGTCGAGGGTGCGGCTGGCCTGTCACAGCTGCGCCTGCAAGCGGATTTTCGCGCGGTCGCGCCGCCTCTAGCGCGCGCCAGTCTGCATTACGTCGATAGCTCACGCTCCGAGGAGTCGGGCTGGCGCGAGGTCTGGGTACATGCGGATCACGGCGCGCAGATCCTTAGCACCCAGGCGGCGCGCCATGATCGCAGTGCCGGGCTGACGCGCTTTCCGCCATCGGGCACGCCGCTGTTGGACGAGACCGAGGCCGCGTTCACGGTCGAATTCGGCGCGCCGATGTTCGCCGTGCCGGAGTCGCTGCCCGCCGCACCGTCCGCATTTGTGCCGACCACCATCCGGGCGCCGACTGCCCTCTCGATGTTTCTGCTCGGTGTGCATCACATCGCGACCGGCTGGGATCATCTGATGTTCCTGCTCGGGCTGCTGTTGTTGTCGCGCTCGCTGCGCGACCTACTCGTGATCGTGACCGCCTTCACCCTCTCCCACAGTCTGACCCTGGCGCTGGCAGCCAGCGGTCTGGTCACCCCACCTGGCGCACTGGTGGAGCCGGCCATCGCGCTCACCATCGCCTATGTCGGCCTGTGCAACCTGTATTTCCGCGGGCGCGGCCATGGTCTGCCCCTGGCTTTCGGCTTCGGTCTAGTCCATGGCTTCGGCTTCGCCGGCGCGCTGGCCGAGACCCTTGGGGCCCACGGCGCCCAGGGCTATGGCTGGTTGTGGGGACTGGCGGCCTTCAACCTCGGCATTGAGAGTTTCCAGGTGTTGCTGCTGTGTGCCGTGGTGCCGCTGGCCCGCTGGGCTTCGCGACGGTCTTTCGCGCCGTTCGCGCGCCGCGGTGCGGCCCATGGGGTGTTGTGGGCCGGGCTGACGTGGTTCGCGCTGCGCGTCGTCGGAATTTGAGGCGCGCACCGTTTCGTTAAACAACCCCGTTATTTGCCTCGATTGCGCGCCCATCTGTGCTCGCTCTCAAACCACCTCGCGACGATTCCCTAAGCCCGACAGGCTGCTAGCGCAAAAATCTTCAGGCAAACCCGTAAACCATCGTCGTTTGCGACGGTGAACTCGGCCTGACTGGCGGCGCGGGCTGGTCAACGTCGCCCGGCTACTCGAACGGGGCGTTTGTCCGCGCCCACTTTTCCTTTATCTTGCCGCCCTTGTCGGTCGCCCAGCGCGCATAGCGGCGGCCCGCCTGCAACAGTTCAGCCAACAATGAGGCACCGAGACCCATGGCCAGCACGCTATTCGATCTGACCGGCAAGGTGGCGCTGGTCACCGGCTCGACCAAAGGCATAGGCCGCGCCATCGCCTGTGAACTCGCCCGCCATGGCGCACAGGTGGTGATCTCAAGCCGCAAGGCCGAGGCCTGCCAGGCGGTGGCTGAGGCGATCAACGCCGACACCGCAGGGCAAGCGGGCGGCGCGGTGGCGATCCCCGCCAACATCAGCCACAAGGCGGAACTCGAACGCCTGG
>JANLSI010000379.1:0-7943 GCA_031362345.1 Pseudomonadota bacterium | reverse complement strand
GCGCCGCCGCCGGCGTCGCAAGCAGGGTTTCCATGGTGTTGCAGACGCCATAGCGTTGGGTCTTGGCGTTGACCGCGATGGCCAGCGCCTTGGCCGCATCGGCGCTGTCGTCGAAGAACACGTGACACACCCCATCCAGATGCTTGATGACCGGCATGCGCGCTTCGCGGCTGACGCGCTCGATGAGACCTTTGCCGCCGCGCGGCACGATCACATCAACGTAGCGGTGCTGTGCGAGCAGGGCACCGACCGCCGCGCGATCGGTGGTGGCGATGACTTGCACGGCGTTGGCCGGCAAGCCGGCGTGTTCGAGTCCCACCTGCACGCATTGCGCTATCAGCTGATTCGAGCGCAAGGCTTCGGAGCCACCGCGCAGGATGGCAGCATTGCCTGATTTCAGACACAGGGCGGCAGCATCGGCGGTCACGTTCGGCCGCGCTTCGTAGATGATACCGACCACACCGAGCGGCACGCGCATGCGCCCGACCTGGATGCCGCTCGGACGGAAGTCGAGATCCGTGATGCTACCTATCGGGTCAGCCAGCGCAGCGACTTCGGCGACACCCGCCGCCATCGCCTCGACCCGTGCGGGATTCAAGGTCAAGCGTTCGATCAGTGCCGCATCGATGTCCGCCGCTGCTTCGCAGTCAGCGCGATTGGCCGCCAGGATGTCGGCACTACGTTCACGCAGCCCTGCGGCGATGGCGATGAGCGCGGCATTTTTCTGCGCGCTGGTGGCACGCGCCATGGCGCGGCTCGCTTCGCGCGCGGCGCGGGCGAGGCCCTCGACATAGGTCGTGACATCAGTCTTGGCGTCGATTGGTCTGATCACTTCGGCCATGGTGCTGTCCTAGAGTCTGCGCAGCAGGCCGTCGACGCCGCGCGCACCCGCCATTTTCATCGTCAGGATCTCGATCTCGTCCCAGGGCTCACCGCTCTGCGCGCCCTTGACCACGGTGTCGATGAAATTAGCGTACGCCAACAGACCGAGCAGGTCATCCGTGCTGAGCCGCGCCAGCAGGCGTTTGACCGCCGGCCGTCGATTGCTCCACACCCGATACTGCTCAAGCGCGGCATCGACCGACGTGCCACGCCCAAGCAGGGTCGAGATGCCGGCCAGCTGGCGCAGTTCGCGTCCGAGTGCCCAGTTCAGCAGCAAGGGCTCGGTGCCTTCTTCGCGCAGACCACGGATGATACGCAGTGCGCGCGCCAGCTCGCCGCCCACCACGGCGTCGGCGAGCTGAAAGACGTCGTAGCGGGCACTGTCATGCACCGCGCCCCGCACGTCCTCTTCGCCGATGATCTCGGCATCGACCAGCAGGCAGAGCTTTTCCACTTCCTGGGCAGCCGCCAGCATATTGCCTTCGACCCGGTCGGCAATGAGTTCAGCGGCGGCCGGCGCAATGCGTTTGCCGAAGCGCGCGGCGCGGCGGGCCAACCACTCGAGCAGGGCGGCACCACGCAAGTCGCGCGTTGCGACACAGACCGCGCGGCTTTCCAGGGCGGTGAACCATTTAGCCTTTTTCATCGCGGCGTCGGCTTTGCCGGCGCTCACAACTACGACGTCGTCAGCCTGCTCACGACTCGCCAGCCGTTCGAGGATCTCGGCGCCAGCCTTGTCGGGTTTACGCTCGCCCAGCCGGATCTCGAACAGGCGGCGCGCCGCAAACAGCGACAATGCGTTGCCTTCGTCGGCCAGCGCCTGCCAGTCGATGCCCGTTTCAACGTCGAATACGCAGCGCTCTTGCACACCCTCTTCGAACGCACGCTTGCGCACCGCATCGGCGCATTCAAGCAACTGCAGCGGTTCGTCGCCATGGAAGAAATAGATCATGCCCAGCGGCTGCCCGCGCAGCCGTTCATGGAGACGCTCGACGCTCAGGTGCACCGCTGCTCAGCCCTTGCTGGCTTTGGCCGCCGGCTTGGCGACGGGCGGTAAATCTATGGATTCAAGACGGAAGATCAGCGAGGTGGCGGCGGTCTCGGCGAGGTCCTGCTGCACGGTGTTGTCCTGCTCGACGGTACCGAGCAGAGAGCCTTCGTCGAACACGTAATCGAGCTGGAAGGTCAGCGGTTCGCGCGGCACCAGCAGCCGGCCATCGCCTGCGCGCACGGTGAAGTGAGCCAATAGACCCAATTCGATTTCGCGCACTTTACCGGTGCCGGGGTCGACCGACAAAATACGCCGTTCGAAGCGTTCGTCTTCGATTTCGATGACGAGGTCGGCGAGACTGCGTTTACCCACCACCTGCAAGCCACGGTTGTAGAGTTCGTGGCGTACTGCGATGGTCACCTGTTCAGCGTCGTCGCCCTTCAAATAAACCTTGCTGAAATTATGCGTGCTGGCGGGATTGGAGCCGCGCAAATACCAGCCGCCGCAGCCACACAGGGCTACCGCCAGCACTAGGGTCAGCAGCACAGAGCGGGCGTTACGTGGCATGGTCGCTACTCCGCCACCACCACGTTCACCAGCTTGCTCGGCACGACGATGATCTTGCGCACTGGCTTGCCCGCCACGAAACGCTGCACGTTTTCGTCAGCCAGCGCGATGGCCTCGCAGGCCGCCTTGTCGGCCTGGGCCGGCACGCGCAGCACGGCGCGCTTGCGGCCGTTGACCTGCACCACCATCTCGACTTCATTGCGTGTCAGGGCTAGGGCGTCGGCTGTGGGCCAAGCCGCAACGCTCAAATCGTCGGCGTGACCCAGCGCCTGCCAGAGCACGGCCGTGATATGCGGCACGATGGGCGCGAGCAGCAGCACCACCGTATGCAAACCTTCCTGGCGCACGGCGTGGGCAGCGGCGGTCTCGACCGTCATGCGCGAGAGATGATTGAGGAGCTCCATCACTGCGGCGATGGCGGTGTTGAATTTGTAGCGCCGGCTGACGTCGTCGCTCACTTTGACGATGGTCTCGTGAATGTGACGCCGCAGCGTCTTGAGTTCATCGCTCATATTACCGGCCACGCCGGGCGCGGCCTTGGCGGCGTGTTCGATGACCTGACGCCACAGCGACTTCAGGAACCGATACTGACCTTCGACTGCCGAATCGGACCATTCCAATGACTGATCGGGCGGTGCCGCGAACATGGTGTACAGGCGCACGGTGTCAGCGCCGTAACGGGCGATCAGGGTTTGCGGATCGACGCCATTGTTCTTCGACTTCGACATCTTCTCGACGGGGCCGATGATGACCGGCTGGTCGTCAGCCTTGGCGCGCGCCGACACCGCGCGACCTTTGGTATCCAGCACCACCTCGACCTGTTCGGGGTTGAAGTACTGCTTGCGACCGTTCGCGCCCGCGCGGAAATAGGTCTCCTTGCAGACCATGCCTTGGGTCAGCAGACGCTTGAAGGGCTCATCGGATTTGACTAGGCCAGCGTCACGCATGGCCTTATGGAAGAAGCGTGCGTACAACAGATGCAACACCGCATGCTCGATGCCACCGATGTAGATATCGACCGGCATCCAGTAATCGGCGCGCGCGTCGACCATGCCGGTCGTGCTATCGGCGCAGGTGAAGCGGGTGAAATACCAGGACGACTCGAAGAAGGTGTCGAAGGTGTCGGTCTCGCGCCGCGCCGGCCGACCGTCGGGCAGCGTTGCCTGCAGGAACTCCGGCATGGACCGCAGTGGTGAGGTCACCCCGGCCCAGTTGATCTCTTCCGGCAAGACCACCGGCAGGCGATCGGCTGATTCCGGCACCACCGTGCCGTTCTCGTCGTAGAGCACCGGGATCGGGCAGCCCCAATAACGCTGGCGGGAGACCAACCAATCACGCAGGCGGTACTGGGTGCGCCGCTCGGCGCGGCCCTGGGACTCAAGGCGCTGGGCGATGGCTTCGAAGGCCTGCGGGAAATCCAGGCCATCGAACTCACCGCTGTTCACCAGCAAACCGTATTCGGTATAGGCCTCGCGCTCAACGTCGATGACGCTGCCATCGGCGGGACGTACTACCTGGCGGATGGGCAGCGCATGGCGCTGGGCGAATTCATAATCGCGTTGGTCGTGGGCGGGCACCGACATCACCGCGCCCGTGCCGTAGCTGATCAGCACGAAATTGGCGACCCATACCGGCAGCGGCGCGCCGCTCAGCGGGTGGTCGACCGTGATACCGAGCGACAGACCGCGCTTCTCCATGGTCTCCATGATGGCTTCGGAGGTCGACTGACGCTTGCAGGCTTCGAGCAGCTCCGCGACTGCCGGATCCCGTGCCGCAGCCGCGACGGCCAGCGGATGCTCGGGAGCGACGGCCATATAGGTTGCGCCCAGCAGGGTATCGGGGCGGGTCGTGAAAACGTCCAGCTGGCCACCGCCATCGGACAGCGCGAACCGGATCTGGAGCCCTTGGGAACGTCCGATCCAGTTGCGTTGCATAGTTTTGACCGCTTCAGGCCACTCGTCCATGCGATCGAGTTCTTCGAGTAACTCGTCGGCGTAGGCCGTGATGCGCAAAAACCATTGCGGTATCTCGCGGCGTTCGACCGGCGCGCCAGAACGCCAGCCGCAGCCGTCGATGACCTGCTCGTTGGCGAGCACGGTCTGATCGACCGGGTCCCAGTTCACTACGGCCGTGGCGCGATAGACCAGGCCTTTAGCGTAGAGCTGGGTGAAGAACCACTGTTCCCAGCGGTAGTAATCTGGATTGCAAGTCGCGAGCTCGCGACTCCAGTCATAGGCGAAACCCAGGCGCTGCAGCTGAGCACGCATGTAGGCGATGTTGTCACGCGTCCAACGCGCCGGTGGCACGTTGTTCTCGATGGCGGCGTTCTCGGCCGGTAACCCGAAGGCGTCCCAGCCCATGGGCTGCAGCACATTCTTGCCCTGCATGCGCTGATAGCGGGCAATCACATCGCCAATGGTGTAGTTGCGCACATGGCCCATGTGCAAGCGCCCGCTGGGATAGGGGAACATGCACAGACAATAGAACTTTTCCTTGGATGGGTCCTCGCTCACCTTGAACGTCTGGTGGTCGTGCCAGTGCTGCTGCACGACCGGCTCGATGCTTGCCGGATCGTAACGCTCGGTCAGCAGTTCGCGCTTGAATTCTTCGCGCACGCTTAAACGCCCTTTCGCTTGAAGTCTGGTGGGCCCGCGACAGCCGCTTCACCACGCGCGTTCGGGCACTGCGGTGAGGGGCATAATTGCTGGGCCGGTGAGCATACAGGAGGGCTATTTTTCGCGCAAAAAAAAGCCGGTTCGCTTGCGAACCGGCCAGGCCCCGGCGAACCGAGGAGGGTTCTGCGGCGATCAGGGCGCGGAGGCGGCCGTCACGCGCTCGCGATTCTTGTCGAGGGTCGCCGCACCGATACCTTTGATCTGAAGCAGGTCGTCGACCGTCTTGAAGGGGCCGTGGGCCTCACGATATTCGACGATCGCCTTGGCTTTGGCCGGTCCAATTCCGACCATGCCTGCGGCCAGGGCGTCAGCCGAGGCCGCGTTGAGGTTGACCGGCTCGGCCGCGCCGACGGCGCAGGACATGAGCAGCAGGAAGATAACGAGCAGGCGTCTTGTGGTGGACATATCCATGTCTCCTTGGCGTTGGTCCTTGGGGCTAGTGCGCCCGAGGCCTCATGGTAGAGGCGCCGTGGCGTGGGCTGATAATAGACGCAGGCGCAACCTCGCTGCGAGTGCCAATGCCGCGCCAGCGCCGCGTCGGCGGCAGGAGTTTTTCCTGCGCGTGGTCCTGCGGCCCGATCCCAGAGTGTCGGCCGCCATCGGCTAGAATCGCCAAGGTTTCATCGAGATGTCACAAAACCAACGTAGAAGTGTCACGCAATGAAAGGGATCAGACACGCGGTAGCAGCGCATGGCAGCTAATATTCTCATCGTCGAAGACGAACCGGCCATTCGCCAGATGCTGGGCTTTACCCTGGCAGGTGACGGCTACAACTTCCTCGAGGCTGGCGATGTCGAAGAAGCGCACAACGCCATGAGCACCATGATTCCGGACCTCATCCTGCTCGACTGGATGCTGCCCGGCATCAGCGGCGTCGATTTCGCCCGACGCCTGAAACGCGACCCCAAGACCAGCGCCATCCCGATCATCATGCTGACCGCACGCGGCAGCGAAAACGACAAGGTCAAGGGGCTGGATACCGGCGCCGACGATTTCATCACCAAGCCCTTCTCGACCCGCGAACTGCTGGCGCGGGTGCGGGCGGTGATGCGGCGTACCAGTCAGATAGGTGACCAGGACGTTATCGAGATCGGCACCATCAAGCTCGACACCCAGACCCACCGCGTGCTGGCCAATAACCGCGCGGTGGAGCTCTCGCCCACGGAATTCCGTCTGCTGCAGTTCTTTATCACCCATCCGGAACGGGTTTATTCGCGCAATCAGTTGCTCGACAGCGTGTGGGGCAACCACGCCTATATCGAAGAGCGGACGGTCGACGTACACATCCGGCGCCTGCGCAAGCTGCTTGAGCCCTACGGCTGTGAGGCCTATATCCAGACCGTGCGCAGCGTCGGTTATCGCTTCTCCGTGCTGTTCGACTGAAGCGGCGCGTGTAGCCGTGCGACGGCGGCTTCATCCGCGCAGTCGAAAGTACGATAATCGCCCGACTGGAACTGCAGGCCGCTCCCTATGCAGCAACGCGACGCCTGGCGTCTTGCCGCGATTTTTCTCTGCGCTTTGCTGGTCGGTACGCTGCTCGGCGCGACCCGCTGGTGCCTGCTGCTGGCGGCGGTTGGCTACATCATCTGGCTGCACATCAAGCTTGAGCGGCTGCTCAGCTGGTTACGTGATCACAAGACTCACGAACCACCGGAAGCACCAGGCGCCTTCGAAGAACTGTCGCTGGAAATCGACTACCTGCGCGAACGTCACAAAAAGCGCAAGAAGAAACTCGCCAATTATCTGAAGCAGTTCCAGCAGGCGACCCGCGCCCTGCCCGACGCCACCGTGGTACTCGATGCGCGTAGTGAAGTGCGTTGGGCGAACGCCGCAGCGCGGCGCGATCTGGGCATCCGCTGGCCGGAAGACGTCGGCCAACGGGTCACCAACCTCGTGCGTCTGCCGGCGCTGCGCGCGTTCATCGAAGGCGCGCGCGACACGCAGGCCATCGAGATCCAGAGCCCTACCGAAGCCAAACGCTATCTGAGCGTGCTGCTCGCCCCCTATGGCCGCGACCAGCAGCTGCTGGTCGCGCGCGACATTACACAGTTGCATCGCGCCAACGAGATCCGTCGCGATTTCGTCGCCAATGTCTCCCATGAACTGCGCACGCCGATCACAGTGTTTCGCGGCTACCTGGAAAATCTGGTGGCCCAGGCCGATCTTGCCCCACCCTCATGGCGGCCGGCGCTGGCGCAAATGAGCGCCCATTGCGAACGCATGCGCCAGTTGGTCGAGGAATTGCTGCTGTTGTCCGATCTTGAGCGTGAGGACCGCGTGCCGCAGCCCGAGATAGTCAACGTTTCTGAAATCGTCGCCGACGCCCATGCCCGTGCCGGCGAACTCAACCAGCAGCGCGAGCAGCTGTTCGCCCTGGAGATCGACCCGCATCTGCGCCTGCGCGGCTCCAAGACTGAACTCTACAGCGCGTTTTCCAATCTGATTTTCAACGCTGTGCACTACACGCCGGAACGCGGCGTGATCCGCATCCGCTGGTACCGTGACGACAACGGCGCGCATTTCGAGGTCGAAGACAACGGCATCGGCATTTTAGCCGAACACCTGCCGCGGCTGACCGAACGTTTCTATCGTGTCGAGCAATCGCGCGTGCGCAGCGCCGGCGGCACGGGTTTAGGACTCGCTATCGTCAAGCATGTGCTGGTGCGACATAACGCCACGCTCGCCGTCGAGAGCACGCCGGGCAAGGGCAGCCGTTTCCGCTGCGACTTCCCCTTGAGCGAGGTGGTGGATGCGCGCGCCGAGCCCGCCGCGCTGGAGGTGCAACGCGACGCGGGCTGACACGCCGCGCCGAACTACTCCGCGCTGT
>JANLSI010000372.1:0-4137 GCA_031362345.1 Pseudomonadota bacterium | reverse complement strand
ACGCGCAACCCTATGAGCTACTCCGTGCGACTGGAACCGATCGGCGTTGACATGGTCGTCAACGAAGACGAGACCGTCCTGCAAGCCGCGTTTCGCCAGGGCATCACGCTCATGCACGGTTGCAAGGAAGGGCAATGCTCGTCGTGTAAATCGGTGCTGTTGAATGGTGATGCTGAACACGGTGATTTCTCGACCTTCGCCCTGTCCGAGTCGGAACAAAGTGAAGGCAAGGTGCTGCTGTGCCGTCTGTACGCCAGCAGCGATCTGGAAATCGAGCTGCTCAATTACGACGAAGAAATGCTGGCGAGCTGGATCCCCGCCAGACAGATCGGCGGTTGCATCAGCGCCATCGATGCACTCACCCAGGACATGCGCAGATTCGATGTGACATTAGATGAACCGATGGCCTTTCATGCCGGCCAGTTCGTTGAAATCGCGCTGGCCGGCAGCGGCGTCAAGCGCTCCTATTCGATGGCCAATTCGCCGAGTATTACCGCGACCTTGTCCTTCATTATCAAGATTTACCCCGATGGGGCGTTCTCCGAGCAGCTCGCCCATCATTTGAAGCTGGGCGACCGCGTCGAACTCGAAGGTCCGTTTGGTACCAGCTTCCGCAATAAGAATCACAGCGGACCGACACTACTAGTTGGCGGCGGTTCGGGTATGGCGCCATTGTGGTCAATCTTAAACGACCTGGTCGAGAGCGGCAGTGAAGCGGCTGTGCGTCTGTATTATGGCGCGCGTACACAACAGGATTTGTTCTATCTCGATGAAGTGGCTGCGCTCGGCGCCAAGCTCAAGGATTTCGCTTTCATTCCGGCCTTGTCCGCCCAGGCGGCGGATAGCCAATGGCAGGGCGCAACGGGTTTGATCCATGAAGTACTGGCGCGCGATTACGCCGAGTCGGGGCGTGATCGCAGCCTGCAGGCCTATGTGTGTGGCCCGCCGCCGATGGTAGACGCGGTGTTGCCTGTGCTGCAGAAAATTGGTGTCGATGCGGACAATATTCATCTGGATAAATTTACGCCGGCTAAAAAATAGAATTGGCCTGGCTTTCTTTTGGCGATCGGACGAGTGAGGGCAACATGAGTCAAAATGCAGAGCAATCCGGGGCCGCCGGCAGCGCGACGTTCGTTGGTTCCGACAGTCATCGGTACAATTATTTCTTGCCCGAAGGCAAGCGTGCCACCCTGTATGAAGACGTGACCGTCGACGTCCAACCAGATCCGACTCGCCATCTGTTGCAAGGGTGGATCATGTCTTTCGCCGATGGCACGCCCACCTACAGCGACAAAGCAACCGCCATCAAGTCCTCCGATTGGCACATATTCCGCGCGCCAGATCAGGAATGGTCACGTACCCACTATCAGCGCCAGAGTCATATCGAAAACACCATTAAGATGGTGGTCGACAACGCGCGCAGCGACGGCGCGCCGGGGCGTTTCGATCAGGGCTGGGTGGACGTGCTGCAAAACCAGTTCGGGGCGCTCAAGCATGCCGAATTCGGCCTAGGCGTGGCCTTGATGAAGGCGCAGCGCGACGGCATGACGCAGATGATCAATAACACCATCCTGACCAACGCTTCCTATAAGCTGCGTCTGGCGCAGGACATCACGCTCTACCTCGGTGACATCGGTCTGGACATCAAGATCGACGGCGATGCCGGCAAGCGCATGTGGTTGCAAGATGGCAGCTGGCAGGGCGCGCGCAAGGCCATTGAGGCCATCCTGGCGGCCAACGACCATTTGGAAATCTATTTCGCCGTGAATGTGGTATTCGAAGCCCTGGTCGGTGAGTTGTTCCGCAGTGGCTTCATCATGCGCGCCGCGCCGCTACACAATGACTTCATCACGCCCGCGGTCGTCTCGGCCGCCGCCAGCGACTATCGGCAGAATCTGGCCAATACGCTCACTCTGCTAGGCCAGTTGACCGGCGATGCGAGCCATGGCCAGGCTAATAAGAAAATCATGCAAGGCTGGTTAGCGAAATACGTGCCGCTATGCGCTCAGGCGGCCAGGGACCTCAAGTCGGTGTGGGGGCTGCAAGACAACGGCGATCTGCAGTTCGAGGTCGTTGCGAGTGAAGCGCGTGAACGCTTCAATGACATTCTGGTGACTATTCAGCTCAATCTTCCCGAGGGTGTGACGGCATGACGACGCAGACATTCAAGGATCTCGATCGCCAGGATACGATTTCTCATCGCTGTGGCGTGACCATGAATGACAGCGCCGACGCGCGCGTCATCGCGGAAATCATGCACGACAAGCACGGTATCGAGGTCTTGCACTACCCGGCCATGATCCGCCTCGATACCGAAGATAAGATGACTTTCGACATGGAAGAGTTGAGCGAGTCTTTGGGCCGTAGCTTTACGACCTATGACTTTGAAGTGGTGATGTCGACCCATTACGGCCGTATGGTCATGGTCGACGAGAACACCGTCGTGCTGTTCGGCAACATGGAAGAAGCGCGCAAGTACGAAGAATAGCGCGTCGCGGCCATCGCGCGGTCGCGGTGACGTGGCTGCGGGGTCGGCCGTTCGGCGCGGTGCTGGATAGCTGAACGCACACAACGTTAAAGCGCCTGCGCTGATGATCGCAAGCGCGTTGACCCGTCGCTCGGTCTCGTTGCCGTAGGCCATACACGGTTGCAATCAATTCAAGAATTCAACGCCACGCGACACCGCGCGTGGCATCAGGGCAATGATTTATGGCGAAAATGATGATCTTCGATGCCGACGCACGTGCGGCGCTCGGTCGTGGCGTGAACTTGCTGACCCGCGCGGTGCAATGCACCCTCGGTCCCAAAGGCGGCAATGCGATTATCGATGTGCCGATAGGAACGCCGCTGATCTCGCGCGACGGCGTCAGCATCGCCGCTGAAATCGAGCTTGAGGACCGTTTCGAGAATATGGGCGCGCAAGTGGTGCGCGAAGTCTCGAAGAAGACCAACGAAGTGGCCGGTGACGGCACGACCACGGCGACGGTGCTTGCTAACGCGCTCATTCAAGAAGGTTTCAAGTCATTGACCGGCGAGATCTCGGCCTTTGATTTGGTCAATGGGATGAATCTCGCGGTTGCGGCCGTGGTCGACGCGCTCAAGGCGTCGGCCACGCCGCTCAGCGAAATCGCCGGCGCTGCATCGTCGGTCGCGATGATCGCGGCCAATGATGAATTGACCGGGCGTATGGTCGCCGATGCGCTGGCTACCGTCGGACCGACCGGCATCGTCACCGTCGACATCGGTCTGACGGTCGAAACCACACTCGAAGTGGTGGAAGGCGCGTCCTATGAGCGCGGCTATGTCTCGCACCACATGGTCAATGACGTCGACACCATGGAGACTCATCTAGAAGATGCGCTGCTGCTACTGACCAATCATGGCCTGCGCGATGCCGACGACGTCGCGGTGCTGCGCAAGCTGGCGGACGAGGCGGGCAGGCCCCTGCTGGTGATTGCCGATGAGTATTCTACCCAGGCGGTAGCCGCCTTGCTTGACGGTCGTGGCGGCCCGGAACTCGTCGCCGTGCACGCGCCCGAATACGGCAAATGGCGGCAGGCGATGATGGAAGACATGGCGATCATGACCGGTGGTCGGGTGTTCGTTAAAGAACTCGGCAGTCATTTCCGTGAGGCCACGCTTGCCGATCTCGGTCGCGCTCGGCGCGTCAGAGTGTCGGCCAACGCGACCGTCATTGCCGGTGGCGCTGGCGCGCCGGAGCAGATCCGCGGTCGCATGGAGCAGGTGCGTCGTCAGCTCGCCGCCAACGAAGTGATGATCGAGCAGGATAAGTTCGCTGAACGTCTGGCCAAGTTGTCGGGCGGTATCGCGGTGATCCACGCCGGTGGTGCCACACCGGTCGAACAGAAGCGCCGCGCGCAGATGATTGAAGATGCGTTGAATGCCACGCGTGCGGCGGTGCAGGAAGGCGTGGTACCGGGCGGCGGCACGGCATTGATCAGAACCCTACCGGCGGTCGAGGCTGTGATCGCCTCGCTGTCGGGTGCCAATCGCGAAGGTGCGGAAGTGGTCAGGCGGGCGCTGACGCGGCCCCTGGCCGTGATTGCCCACAACAGTGGTGTGGATGCGCAGAGCGTCGTTAGCAGAGTGATGGCCGCACAGGGCAGCATTGGCTAC
>JANLSI010000320.1:0-20222 GCA_031362345.1 Pseudomonadota bacterium | reverse complement strand
GTGGCCTGATTTCGTTGTAACCGGTGACAATCTGTGGGACTTCGAACCCGAACGTCGCGCCGCCGATGACCATCACGCCATGCTGGAGCAGGGCATCAAGCTGGTACGCGAAGGCAAGCGCCTCATTGAATGGATAGCCTTCGCGCGCGTGCCGATGCCCAAGACCACCGACAATTTCTTCAGACGTTGCGTCAATTTCAAAAGCGCAGTGGAAGCGACGCGCGCTGCCTGAGCCGCCTACCGCGGCAGCTATGAGCTCGAGCATTCTGCCCGGGCTTGTCGACATCGTCAGTGTGGCACAAGTGCGTCGCGGCGGGAGGCAATGGTTCTTCCTCATGGCGACAATACCGGCTACGACTCGAAACAGTTATTCATCGGTGCGGAAGGTAGCTTGGGCATCATTACTGCGGCGGTGCTGAAAACGTATCCGAGCTCGATGCGCCACTGCGCCGGGCTCGCCACCGCCCCGCGCTTGCAGCAAATCCATGCGGGCGCGCGCATCGCCGTGCTCGAAAAGGAAGCCGGGGTCGCGGTGCACCAGAGCGGCCACAATAGCGGCGTCATCCATGCCGGGGTCTATTACGCACCGGGCAGCCTGAAGGCCCGCCTGTGCCGTGAAGGCTTGCAAGCCACCTTGGCCTTCTGTGCTGCTAACGACGTCCCCCATTGCCAATGCGGAAAACTGATCGTGGCGACCGACAGTGCAGAAGTTGACCGTCTGCAAGCGCTCGCGGTGCGTGGGGCGGACAACGGTCTGGCGCTGGAATGGTGGGACGCCGCCGCGATCGCGGCGCGTGAACCTGAAGTGCGGGGACTGGCCGCACTGTATGTACGGGAAACTGGCATCGCCGATTATCCGCGTCTATGCCAGGCGTTGGCCCATCACATCGCTGCCAACGGCGGCGAACTCGCGTTCGGGCAGCAGGTGCTGGCGATCGTCGAACGCGGTGATGAGGTCGTACTTGAAGCTGCGCAGGGTGAATGGCGTGGTGCCTGATCCGGCACTGCCGTTTCTCGGTGTGTACCTGACCTTGACCACCGCTGGCGGCATTACGCTTGGACCGAGCGCGATGCTGGCCTTCGCCCGGCAGCGCTACCGGGTCTGGGCCTGGCAGGGCAGAGACGCGTGGGAGGCGTTGCGCTTCCCCGGCGCCTGGCGCTTGCTGTCACGCTGTCCGCGGGCCGGGCTGACCGAGGTCATGCATGCCATGAGCCGGCACGCCTATCTGCGGGCCGCGCAACGCTATTGTCCGCATCTGCGGCTCGACGATCTGGCGGTGAAATCCTGCGGTATTCGCGCCCAGGCGGTCAGCCGCGAAGGCGAAATGCTCCACGATTTCCTGCTCCAGACCACGCCCCGCAGCGCGCACGTACTCAATGCGCCGTCACCGGCCGCGACCTCGGCCTTTCCGATCGCCGAGGCCATCGTCGCGCAATTGCAAAACAGGCGAGGTTCTTGAATCGCTGCTGCCAGTGCGCGGCGGAATTCGCTTAAAATCTGCCGCAAGCCACTCCGCGCCTGGCAGCGCGCCATTATCTTGAGGAGAACTAGCCATGACTGAAGCGACCGTCATTACCGGGCTCGCCCGCACCCCGATGGGCGGCATGCAGGGCGACTTTTCGGATGTCAGCGCCACCGTGCTGGGTGCGACCGCGATCCGTGGTGCGCTGCGCCGCGCCGGCCTGGCGCCTGACGCCGTCGACGAAACCATCATGGGCTGTGTACTGCCGGCCGGGCTGGGTCAGGCACCGGCACGTCAGGCTTCGCTGGGCGCGGGCATCCCGACGAGCGTGCCCTGTACCACTGTCAACAAGATGTGCGGCTCTGGTATGAAGGCCATCATGCAGGGCGTCGACGCTATCGCCGCCGGTTCGGCGGGTGTGGTGGTGGCGGGTGGCATGGAAAACATGACCAATGCCCCCTACCTGCTACCCAAGGGCCGCGCTGGTCTACGTCTGGGTCATGGCGAAGTGCTGGACCACATGTTCTTCGACGGTCTCGAAGATGCTTTCCAGCGCGGTCGCCTGATGGGCACTTTTGCTGAGGATTGCGCGCGCAAGTACAACTTCACGCGGGAAGCACAGGATGCCTATGCGATCGAATCGCTGAAGCGTGCACAGCATGCGATTGCCAAGAATCTGTTCAAGAATGAAATTGAGCCGGTCAAGTTCAGCGGTCGTAAGGGCGAGGTAGTGATCGATACTGATGAGCAGCCGGGCAAGGCGCAGCTCGACAAGATTCCCACTCTGAAACCGGCCTTCGCCAAAGACGGTACCGTCACGGCGGCTAATTCCAGCTCGATCTCCGACGGCGCGGCGGCGGTGATTCTGATGTCTGAATCGCGCGCCAAGGCGCTTGGATGCCCAGCCCAGGCGCGCATCATTGGTCATGCTAGCCATGCACAGGAACCGGGTTGGTTTACCACCGCGCCGGTGTTCGCCATCAAGAAGCTCATGGAGCGCGTTGGCTGGAGCGTCGCCGATGTTGACCTGTTCGAGATCAACGAGGCATTTGCGGTGGTGGCGATGGCAGCGATGCAGGACCTCGGTATCCCTCACGCCAAACTTAATGTCCGCGGCGGCGCCTGCGCCCTCGGTCATCCCGTCGGTGCTTCCGGTGCCCGTATCGTGGTGACCTTGGTCAACGCATTGCGCGACATGGGCGGCAAACGCGGAATCGCAAGTCTCTGCATCGGTGGCGGCGAAGCCACCGCGCTGGCTATCGAACTGGTCTGAGTCTCGCCTCGTGCTGCCCGGCGCTGCCGCCGGGCAGCGGTTTTGCCGCGCGCTTTAGGGCGCCGCTGCCAAGGCCCGCACCGAGGGTCGCGCTTCCACAGCGTGGTACCAACGCAGCAGATTCGCCATCGAGCTGTCCGGCTTGACGCCGACACGGCCGGCGAACTCGACGGTGATATAGGCGTTGATGTCTGCGGCCGAGAAGAACTCGGTGGCAACGAACTCGCGCGCCGTGAGCCGCCGATCTGCCCGGCCCAGGCGAAGGTGAGATTGGCTATGATGACCCACGTGAAAATAGAAAGATTGGCGCCATGACAGTCGCTCGCAGCACCGCCAGTGTCGTGCAGGACGGGCGGCCGCGCTGTCCCTGGGTGGGGCTTGCGAAGGCGGACTATGTCGCCTATCACGATGAGGAATGGGGCGTGCCGGTACACGATGAACATCTGATGTTCGAATACCTGACGCTGGAAGGCGCGCAGGCGGGCTTGAGCTGGTATACGGTGCTGCGCAAACGCGATGCCTACCGCAAGGCTTTTGTCAATTTCGATATCGCGCAGGTCGCACGCTTTGATGCGCGCAAGATTGAGGCGCTGATGGCTAACGAAGGTCTGGTGCGCCACCGCCAGAAGCTTGAATCGACGGTCGGCAACGCGCGCGCCTGTCTCAAGGTGCAGGACGAGTTCGGCAGCCTGTGCGCCTTCATGTGGTCTTTCGTCGAGCACGCCCCGCAGATCAATGCACCACGCACGCGAGCCGACTATCGCGTCACCAGTGCGCAATCAGATCGGCTGAGCGCTGAGCTCAAGCGCCGCGGCTTCAAGTTCGTGGGTTCGACTATCATGTATGCCCTTATGCAGGCTACCGGGCTGGTCAATGATCATGCCCATGACTGCTTTCGTCAGGCCGAGCTGGTCAAGGCCTGCGCGCCGCGCTGAAGCGATTATCCGTGGCCAAAAAAAAACGGCGGCCAAGGACCGCCGCTTTCGTTTGCGCGAGCGCCCGCGCGTTTACAGCTCGACCGGAATTCGCGTCCAGTTACCATCCTTGTAGCGGATCGCGGTGGCGCGTCCGCCCAACACCAGGATGCTGCCATCGGGCATCACAACGGGGGTCTTGAGCCACGACAACAGGTGCAACTGGGTACGGTCGGCAAGTTTCCACTGCGCGCCGTCAAGCACACCGATCAGGCCGACTGCGCCGGCGATCAGCGGTTTGCCGTCGGGCAGCAGGGTGATGCCGAAGATCCCTTCGCGGCCCGGCGCTGGATTGTCGCTCCAGGTTACGCCACCATCATGACTGACCTCGCTGATGCCGGCGGCGCCAGCTAGCCAGATCTGGTCGCCCTGGGAGACGCCGCCCAGCCAATAGGCGGGCTCGGGTTCGTGCGGCACGACGCGGGTGTCGCGACGGATCCAGGTCGCGCCGTTGTCTTCGCTTTGCAGCACCATACCGAACTCGCCGCCAATGGTGACCTTGCCGTTCGAAACCAGTACGACGTTCCACGACACGTCGCCGACACGGAAGGGCGGGCCCGGGTTGAACTTGAAGCTAACGCTCGGTGCCGGGTTCTCGTCGAGCTGCTTGGCGACCTGCAGGAAGCCTTCGTCGGGATACAAGGTGTAGTCCGTATCGGCGACCACCGCTTTGCCCCCGACGGTGGCGGTGAACTGCACGGTGTCGGCAATGATGTTGCTGACGCCCATGTAGTAGTCGGCCGGCTTGCCGGCCGGCAAGATCGCAAGCGGCTGAACGACGTCCTTGGCCTCGACGGCGTCAAACTTCTTACCATCGCTACTGCGGGCCAGCAGGCCGCGCGCGCCGACCACCCAGATATTATTGCCCTCGTGCGCAATATCGAGCACGGGTTCGTTGAATTCCGACAGGGCGGCGAGCTCAGTGATGGTCTTGCCGTCGTAGCTGTAGACCTTACCCGTCGCACTGCCGATCAGCACCGTGGAATCGGAGATGGCGTCGAGGCAAGTGAAGTCTTCGTCCGGGTGATCGGCGAGCAGTTCGAGTTTCGCCGCGTTCTCACTCACCTTGAGCTGGCCGACCACGCCGTGGTGGCCAGTGACCACGATGCTCTGCAGCGCCGGCAGATAGGCGCCGTCCAGTAAATCTGTTTTCAGTGGAACGCGTTTCGTTGCGCTTGCCTCATCGCCGCTCTGATCCTGCGCAAGGCTTGTACCCGTTACCGTGAACAGCAGCAATAGGCCCGCTATCGATGGCAATTGAAGTGCGCTCATTAGGTATCCCAATTGGTTAAAGTAGAAATTGTTCGTTTGCACCGCGCGCTTACCGGCGACCCCTGCTATCGCTGATCGCGGGTCTTGGAGTTCCGCTCGCCCCCCAGCAGAGGGGCGCTAAAGTACCAATACGACCACGGGCATACAAGTTCGGAAAACGCGTCAGAGCGCCTTGGTCAGGGCCGCATAGCGGCCGCCAAAATAAAGCAGCGCTTCGACCCCGGCTGCTTCATTGGTCACGATGCGACGCACCTCGCCGAGCATGATTTGGTGATCACCACCCGCAACAATGTTGCCAACTTCGCATTCGATGGCGAGCAATACGCCGTCCAGCACGGGCGCGCCGGTAGTGCCGCACACATGACCGATACTGTTGAACTTGTCTTCGCCCTTCTTCGCGAAGCGATTGGATAGATCTTGTTGGGTGCTGGCCAGGACATTAATACAGAACACCCGGGAGTCACGCATCGGCGCAAGCGTGTCTGAGTTGTTGTCGACGCACACAATGAACATCGGCGGATCCAATGACAGTGAGGTCACCGCATTCATGGTCAGGCCATAGGGCTTGCCGACGCTGTCAACGGTCGTGACGATGGCGACGCCCGTAGCCCACAGGCCGCAGGCACGCCGGAACTCATCTGCTGTAATCGTGCTGTCGTTCATTTTTGATCCAAGCTGGTTCAAGACAAGGCGCTAACTCTGCAACGAAGCTGGGGGGGGCGCAAGATGAGTGCGTGTCCCCGCAGATCTGGCAAAGGCGCGCGCCACGCAAGTTGTATCGACTCGAGACCATGGCCGGAGGTGCGTCCACTGGAGTCACTCAAACCACATGACTGTGGTCCAGAATACGACACTGCAAAGTGTAGGTCTGTGGTGCAGACCCAACGCCTGAAGTGTATATTTTTCACTAAACTCGTGGCAGAATCGCGTCCGCAGGGATCACCTTCGTTGTGGATTTACGTCGTATGCCTTCTGCGAACCCGACGGTTATGCAACAAAATGAATGCCGTGGAACCCTTCGAAACCGGCGTTGCCATTGGAGTGTTCCGCACGAGCGGGGACGGCACGCGCCTCTCGTCCGCAAAACGGCAGATAAAGAGGCTCGAATCCGCAACAAGAGCGATATCCAGCCGGAATCGCGAATCGCCGACGGGGCCCGAAATGGAGCCCACGGCTTGGTTAAATGGGGTAAGACATGGGAGATAAATCCATGAAGCAACCAAAAGGCGTGTTTCGAACAGCCTTGGCGGCAGCGCTGGCGCTCGGCGCCTCACAAGTGCATGCCGTGGTGACTTTCGACGCTCTTGGCGGCGAAGTGGGCGTCGAAGGTTCTCTGACGAGTATCGTGCGTGCCCGCGTGGGTTCGGGCGATGCGTTTCTTGGTCAGTGGATCCAACGACTGCAGATCGAGGCCGGCCTGAACTACGAGAACGTCGGCATCTTCGAAAAGCTGAGCTTTGTCACGGTGGTGCGACCGGAATATGACATCGCTCAGGACATGGGCGACATCACGGGCAACCACATCGGTGATGGCACGACCGGTCCGTCCAACGCGGACCGTTCAAAATTCAACTATCAGAATGAAGGCCTCGCTTTCGGCGGCTTTGATGCGTTCTTCGGTCCCGGTTCGTTCAAGACCGGCGGCATCGGCAAAATCGTCGATATGGGCTTTGAAAACCCAGAGTGGTTGGCGAAGAATTTCGAAGTCGACTTCTCCCGTAGCCCGCTCAACAACCATCAGCGCATCAAGTTCACGGGTACCACGCCGTTTGGCGGCGGCGGTGTAAACGCGAAGGGTGGCGGTTTCCCGTTCGTCGTGCAGAAGTCGTCGAACCTCGACCTCGACTGCCGTCATTGTCCGGACCTGAATCTGGACAATATCGACGTCGCAACCGGCAACACCGATTCCAATGGCCGCCTCTATCCGTTCCGTGAATTGTATGTGGACGCGGTGGCCGGCGACTTCTGGTTCCGGGTCGGCAAGCAGCAGATCGTGTGGGGCAAGACTGACTTCTTCCGTCTGCAGGACGTCATCAACCCGATCGACTTCGGCCAGCACTTTTTCTTCGACTCCTTTGAAGACATCCGCATTCCGCAGTGGATGGCCTCAGCGCAGTGGAAGTTCGGCTCGCTCGGTCCGCTGACCGACAACGCGCTGCAGGTGGTGTGGAACTTCGACCGTTTCCAGGGCGTGGGCCTTGGCAATCCGTCGCAGTTCTGGGCGCATCCGTTCGCCAAGGACGTCAGCACCTTTGCCATCTTCAACACGTTTTTCACGCCGGAGCCGTGCGTGAATGCGGCGACCGTGATCAACAACCCGGGCTTCATGAAGGCCGCTGACGTCTGCGGCGCGCTGGGTCCGCAGGATCCGCGCAAAGCATCGGGCTTCGGGGCATCGGCTGGCATCGACGGCTACCACATGCCGGGTTACCAGATCGGCAACACCGAAGCGGGCTTGCGTTGGGAATTCCGCCTCGCCGACTGGCGCGTGGCTTTGTCCCATTGGTACGGTTTCAACGATGCGCCGGTGTTCCGTTTCCATACCGTGCACACCATCGCAGCACTCACGCCGGGTGGCGTCGCCTCAGCTAACAACCTCACGATTGCCGACCTGACGCTTGCGCGTCGTGATCAGGCGCAGGGCGTTGCGAATGGCTTGTACGCTGCCAACAGCCTGTCGGCCAGCGATAAGCCGAGCGCACTCGTGCATGCGGGACGCAAGGGTGCTTTCAGCGGTGCTACCAATCCCGGTGCGCTGGGTGGTGCAGTGCCGATCGTCTCGCAGACCCCGCAGGCCGCTGCACGTGCTTTGATGCAGAGTCCGGTCCCGGCCTACCGCGCTGCCGCGCGTAATGCGGCCAAAACCGGTAACTACTCGGCCCTGTGGGCCGCGACGGACCCCGCGCTGGCGGCCGCAATCAACAAGAACACGGCGAACGTGGCGGGCCTCGGCCCGGTGTTGGGCGGTCAGGCGTCTGCCGAGTACAAGCAGGCCCATACCCTAGGACTGTCCTTCGACTATTTCGAGCAGTACACCGGCACGGTGTGGCGCGTAGAGTCGTCGTGGACCATGGACGAGCTGGTGATGAACACGCGCACAGTCGACTGGCGTGATACCAGCAACGTCATGCGTTGGTCCATCGGTATCGACCGTCCGACCTTCCTGAAGTGGCTGAACAAGGACCGTACCTTCTTCCTGTCAATGCAGATGTTCGACACCTGGTACCTTGATCACGAAGGTGACAAGCACACCGGCTTCCTGAGTGACGAGCACAACTTCATCACGACATTCTTCTTCATCGGCAACTACATGCGTGATCGCTTGAAGCCGGTGGGATTCTACGTCTGGGAAGAAGCGAGCAATTCGCACGTGGCTGGTTTGAACCTTGAGTGGCTGATGGACAACCATTGGTCGATCAAGGGTGGCATGCACACCATCTGGGGTGGCACTGGCAACACCAACCACGACACGGGTCCGTTCACGACGTTTGTGAGCCCGGGCTCGGATGGCACCGTCAACCCGTACGTGTTCTCTAACCTGGGTATCGCTCACCAAGGCCTGGGCGCCGTGCGTAACTATGACGAAGTCTTCTTTGAGCTGAAGTACCAGTTCTAAGCAGGCCCGGATGTGCTCGCGCGCGGCCACCACGGCCGTGTAGCGACGGCAGCAGCATTCAAAACGGGAGGTCCTCGCCTCCCGTTTTTTTTTACGCACGATTTTTGCGCGCGGTCGCTGTTACCCTGGACTCGCGAACGGGTGTTCCCGGCTACGATCGCTTACCATCGGCACGCGTGAGTGTTGTCCGCGCGAAGGCAAAGAGAGTCATCGCCATGATTAAGCCCGTTTACCCCCCTGCGGTTTGCCTGATACTGGCGCTCGCCGCAGGCACAGCTGCCGCCGATGGGGCGTCGCCGAAGAGCACCTCCAGCGCCGTCCACACTGGACAGTCGAACAAACATACCGATGCCGAAGCACAAACTGATTCGCGCATGGTTCGCGACGCCGTCTCGGTAGCGCGCCAGCTGCGCAAATCCGAAAACGTATATGACCAGGTTGCTGCGGCCGGCACGCTGGTGGATATCGGTGACAAGGAGTCGTTGCAGTTCCTGGCCGATACGTTAGCCCACCCGGACTGGTCGCTGATGCGTTCGGCCATCGACATGCTGCTGAACGTGCAGCATCCGGCAGGTATCGATCTCATTTATCGCGCGTCCCAAATCGATCCCGAAGGGGTGTTCGTAAAATTCCTGTCGGAGTCGCTGGCCACGCGCCCCCGTGAAGACATGGCCGAGTTCTTGATGACCGCACTCAAGGCGGACGACAGTTGGGTGAAGAAGCACGCACTGCAAGCACTGGCACGGCTGCCGTTCAATGACAAAGAAAAGCGCATTCGTGCGATTGCCGAAGACCAGCATCAGGATTCGATGACGCGTGCCTATGCCTATTACGTGCTGATGGATACTGCGGCTCGGCAGCAGTCGCTGGACAAGCTGCTTGATCTGGCGGCGAACGGCAGTCCTGACGCTCAGGAAGCGGCGGCGGTCGGTCTGGGTCTGGTTAAGAACGCAAAGACCCAGGCCGCGCTGCAGATGCTGGAGAATTCGAACAACGCACGCGCCCAGCTTGCGGCTTATGCCAGCGACGCGGGCTTCGGCACCGATGCCGCGATTGCGAAAATCGTCGATAAGATTGTCCATGGCGACGGCATGGAGCCGTCGGTCGCTGCGGCCAGCGTACGACGCATGCCGGGCCCTATCGCCAGTCAAATATCACAGCTGGTGACAAGCTGCTGCAAACTCGATACCGAGGTAGCGGCGCGCCTGTTGGAGTCGTGGGCGACCATCGACGCCGACCCGAGCAAGATCTACGAATGGGGCTTACATAACGCCGATGCCTCGGTACGTATGCAGGCCGTATGGTTGGTCGGCGAGCGTCACGATCGCAAATATCTGGCGGTCATCGGGCCGATGTTGAACGACCCGGACAGCGGTATACGGGCGATGGCGTCGTGGACTATAGTTCGCATCCTCGGCGACGAATACGACCCTGGGGTTGAAATCTAGCAGTGCAGCTATCGTGAGCGACGTCGAAAAAAAGCCCGGCGTGGGGGCGTGGGAAGTCCTGACCTCCGATGAGCTGTACCGCAATCCGTATTTCGCCCTTCGTCGTGAAACCTGCATTCTGCCTGATGACCGCATCATGCCCGCCTACTATGTGTGGGAGATGGTGGATTGGGTCAACGTGGTCGCGCTCAACAGCGGTGGGCAGCTGATACTCGTTAATCAATACCGGCACGCCGCCCGGCAGCGTTTCGTCGAGTTCCCGGGTGGCACCACCGAACCGGCTAGCAACGAAAGCCCAGAGCAGGCTGCGCGACGCGAGCTGCGCGAAGAGACCGGCTATGTGCCAGGAGCACTCCACTACCTGGGAATGCACTATCCCAATCCGACCCTGCAAGACAATCGCATGCATGTCTACCTCGCCACCGATTGCCTACGGGTAGGTGAACCGATCTTAGACCCTTTCGAGGACATCGAAGTTGAACTCGTCGACCTGCCGGACTTTTTGCGCATGTTCGAGCAAGGCCTGCCCATGCATGCCTTGATGATGGCGTCGCTGACGCTCGCTCTGCCCGCTATCAAGAAATTCTGTTCGACAACGTTTGCCGCGTTGTGAGCCTGCATGCCAGGCGCCGCCGATTCAAGATGCGCTTGGCCAATCAATTCATTCACTATTAGGAGCCGTCATCGTGCTCAAAAACCTCCGATCCGTGCTGTGTTCTGTCGTCGCGCTGGCGGTGCTCCCGGGCTTGACGTCCGCTGGTGATTTCGATTTCGATGTCGCGCAGGCGAAGTCGCTCTCACCGCCGGTCGGAACCGTCATCGGTGCGGATAATCTTGAGCAGTTTGCGCAATTCGTCGACCCTGACTTCGCGGAATTGATAAAACTAGGCTGGGTGACCATCACAGTTGGCGAACCCTTGTCCTTTGATCAGCACCCCAACTACATCGCGGCGACCGAGAAGCATGCCGGTCAAACCCAGCTTGGCCAGCAACCCGGCGAGCTTCTGAGCTATGTTGCAGGCCGGCCGTTTCCCGGCGAGTTAGCCACGGACGACCCGCGCGCTGGCGAAAAGCTGGCGTGGAACATGCGCTACGCCTATGCCGGTGACGGTGGCGAGATCCCTGAGATGTACTGGTACTACCGCGACATGCGCAATCAGAAGGTCGAGCGCGTGCTGGAGTTTGAGGCGGCGGCCATGCGCTTTATGTACCGCCACGTGATCGAGCCGATCCCGGAGATCAAGGACAATGGCTACAAGGTCTACAACGCGGTGACCTTAACCGCCCTCGATCCGGGGGATGTCGCCAATACCAAGCTCATGATCTTCTACAACAGCGACGATCGTGCCGAGGAGCAGGGCTGGATGTATGTGCCGCTGCTGCGCCGTGTGCGTCGCATCGCGACCTCCATGCGTACCGATTCTTTTCTCGGCAGCGACATCATGATCGAGGACTTTCTTGGTTACAGCGGCCGCATCATGGATATGGATTGGTCCTATAGCGGCGATCGCTACATCCTGCTGCCGATGTATCGTCATGATCAGGTGCCGCATTCCGATAAGAAAGCACGCAAGTTCGATCACCATTACGTCGACTTCGGCGGCAATTCCGGCTGCTTCCCCAATGTCAGCTGGCAACTGCGCAAAGTGCACGTGCTGGAGGGCAAACCGAAGCGCTCGGATCATCCTTTGTCCAAACGCTATTTCTACGTCGACGCGCAGACCGAGTTCCCAGTATTCGGCAAGGTCTATGACCGCGGCGGTGCCCTGTGGAAATTCCTGTATGCCGGGCTGGCGCACCCCGACTTCCACTTGCCGGAGAACAAGGGCAGTGGCGTGCCGATGCTCGATTCCTCGGCGGTTATCGACATTCAGAACAAGCACTGCACGACCCTGCAGATGCTGACTCGCGTGAATATCCCGAAAATGAAAGCGCGGGACTTCGAGCCATCCTCACTGAACGTCGGCGCGCGCTAAGGCCGTGTACTACACTAGCGCCAGCCGGTTGTACGCCGCTGGGCGGCGCACACTTGAGACCCACCAAAAATAAAATGCGTGCTCTTTCGAGCGCGTCGAAAGGAGTGTTGCGATGGCGAGTCCACAAGCGCAAG
Organism: Pseudomonadota bacterium; assembly: GCA_031362345.1. GTDB lineage: Bacteria > Pseudomonadota > Gammaproteobacteria > JADJYF01. The sequence continues at coordinate 8,066 of JANLSI010000320.1, read as the reverse complement.
CGATGAAGGATCTGTACCACGGCTGGCTGGATACGATGGCCAAGCATCCCGATCTCGGTATCGACGGTACGCGCGATCTGTTCGAGCATTGGGGTGATCTCACCACCGATCCCGGTGGTGTCGATTACTTCGAGGTCGATGCCGGCGGTGTGCAGGCGATGTGGGCCATCCCCAAGGGTTGCGCCGAGGATCGCGTGGCGCTGTGTACCCACGGTGGGGGTTACGTGGCGGGCTCGATGTATTCCCATCGCAAGATGTTTGGGCACATCGCCAAGGCCATCGGTTGCAAGGCGCTTATCGTGCATTTTCGCCGCGCACCCGAGCATCCCCATCCGGCGCCGGTCGAAGACACGGTGGCGGCCTATGGCTGGCTGCTGAAGCAGGGTTACAAACCGCAGCATATCTGTACCACGGGCGATTCGGCGGGCGGAGCATTGTCGACTACGGTACTGCTGGCGGCGCGCGACAAGGGCTTGCCACTGCCGGTCGCAGCGATGCCGATGTCGCCCTGGTATGACATGGAATCCACGGGCGAATCACTGAAGACCAACGCCGACAAGGATTGCCTGGCCAACGAGTCCATGGTTAGGACGATGGCCGCGACCTTCCTCGGTAGCGCCTCACCGCTCGACCCGCTTGCCAATCCGCTCAAGGCCGATCTCAAAGGACTGCCGCCGATCTACATCCAGGTCGGTGGCGACGAAGCGCTGCTCGACGATGCGCTACGCTTTGAGAAATTGGCCAAAGCGGCGGGTGTCGACATCCGCTGTGACGTCTATCCGGAAATGCAGCACGTGTTTCAATTCATGGCCGGCCGTGCACCGGAGGCAGATGAGGCCATTCAACGCATGGCGGCGTGGGTGAAGCCCAAGCTCGGCTTGTAATTGCGGTCGCCGACCGTCCGACCGAAACCCACATTAGTGATGAAATAGAGCGCTCGATGAACACTCCTGATTACGATCCCCGCACGCTGTTCGACCTCAGCGGCAAACGCGTCCTCGTCACCGGCGCCTCGATGGGTCTCGGTAAACGCTTTGGCTGGACTTTGGCGCGGGCGGGTGCCGAAGTCATCCTGGCCGCGCGCAGCGAGGACAAACTGCGCGAACTGGCCGACAGCATTGCCGCCTTTGGTGGGCGTTGCCAATGCGTGTCCCTGGACGTGCGCGATCGCGCCGCTATTCGCGCCTGCGTCGACAAGATAGAGCAGAGCGGTCCGATCGACGTGCTGGTCAACAACGCCGGCATTGCCATCGTGAAAGCGCCCGAGCGCTATCAGGATGACGATTGGGACAATGTCTATGAAACCAATCTGCGTGGCCCGTGGACGCTGGCGCAGGCCATCATTCAACACCGATTGAAGGACGGCCGGCCGGCCAGCATCGTCAATATCGCCTCTATCCTCGGTATTCGACCGTTGGGGCATCTCGCGCCCTATGCGGCGGCCAAGGCGGCCTTGATCAATCTAGGCCGCGAGCTGTGCGTGGATCTGGCGGGCAAGGGCATACGTATCAATGCGCTCGCACCGGGCTATTTCGAAACGGAAATGAACCGTGACTGGTTGAAATCACCGGCCGGCGAACGTCTGCGCCAGCGCATTCCGAGCGGACGCTTCGGTCAGCCCGAAGATCTGGATGGTGCGATTCTGTTTCTGGCCTCAGACGCGTCGGTATTCATGAATGGCAGTCTGTTGACCATCGACGGCGGGCATACGGCGGGGTTGTAGATCTTCGTCGCTCGACGTCTACAAACTCCACACCACTAAACGCCAATCCAACACCGCGCTTTCGCTATAGCCGTCCTTGCCCGCTAGCACACGCTTGGCGAATGTCAGTGCATGCAACTCAAACAACTTGCCACCCACCACCACCGGCGTCGCGCTGCTCACGCTGAACTCGGTGCGGATGATGTCTTCTTCCAGCACCGGCGCCGTGTGTTCGCAGCCTTGCCAACCGATCAGGGTCAGCATGTTCGGCAGCGCGCGACCGATCTGCGCGAGCGTGATCGAGATCGTGTGACCACCGTAGACCAAGCGCTTGCCGAGGTAGCTGCGCGAAGCATCGGTATGGGTGAAGGCGATGTTGCCGGTGATGCGCACCAGCTCGGGCGCACAGGTCACGGTGTCTTGGGGACCTATCACGACACGATCGCCAGCCGCCAAGGGTGGGGCAGGTACGAGATAACGTTCGGGTGCCATGGCAGCCAGTTTCCAGCCCGCAGGAATCGCTGCTGTTAGCTGTGCGTCCTGCAGGCGTTCGGGTATCCAGTCGAAGGAATCGTTGCGGCCGGTGTCGGCACCGGCATCGCGGTACGGGATCATCGGGCAGCGCCAGTACTGCATGACGCGCAGGCCGTTCTGATTCGTGGTTTCCATTTCGAGCGCGACCATGCCGGTGGCATCGCGTCCCGGCTTGACCTTGTTCTGCCGCAGACCGACCACTTTAGTCGTGGTGGTGAGCGTGTCACCGACATACACCGGCGCCAGCAACAACAGACCACGGTAGAAGAGATTGCCTTTGACCTGCTGCGAGGCAAAGGTGGTCTGACCATTGACCAGGTTGATGACCATCATCGGGTGCACCAGCCCACGCGACTCGCCGGTTACCGCTTGCGACAGGTGTCGGTCGAGAGGCAGCCGCATGCGGTCGCCGGTCACCGACTGATAGAAAGCGGTGTGGCCCTCAGTCACCGTCACCGCCGGCGCGGCGAAAACCTGGCCGACGTGAAAGTCTTCGAAATAGGGTCCGTCAATGTAATGTTCGGCCATGGTTCCTCACCCTGCAGTGCGACGCCTGAGCGCCGCTGGTCGTGGAGCGCTCATCGGACGATGCGACGAGCGATGAAATTCTGTCCCGGTCGCGCGCCCCGGCGGTGCATTAGGGCACGGCAAACTCAGCGCGCAAGGCCGCGCCCTGTTCGTCCAGGGCTGGGACTGCCGCTGACGTCAACATGTCGCCGGTGCGGCGGATCAGGGACACCGGCTGACCGCCAGCGCTGATCTCCTTGCGCCGTAGGGCCGGGTGTTTCTGCAAGCCGGCGATATCGTTGATGCTGCCACAGGCGATGCCGGCACGATTGAGTTTCTGCGCGAGTTCAGCCTGCGGGTAACGCGCGAATACCGCTTCCATGTCGACCCGCAGAGCGTCGCGGTTTTCGACCCGCAACACATTACTGCGATAACGCGGATCGTCGGCCATTTCTGGTCGCTGTAAGCCGTCTTTGCACAGTTGCACCCATTCGCGATTGTTCTGAATGACGACAAAAATCGGCCCGTCGGCCGCCGCATAGGCGCCATAGGGCGCGAGCTGGGCGTGGTCCATGCCGGTACCGGTCAGCATCTTGCCGGTGTATTCGAGGATCGCCAGCGGCACTGCCATCCACTCCGACAAGACTTCGAACAAGGACAATTCGATATGGGTGCCGAGGCCACTCTTGCCGCGCGCATAGAGCGTCTTCAACACTTCACCGTAAGCACTCAAGCCGGTCGAAATATCGCAGATGGATGCGCCGACCTTGCTCGGCTCACCCGGCGTGCCGGTCACCGAACACAAGCCAGTCTCGGCCTGGATCAAGGCGTCATAGGCCTTCATGTCAGCATAGGGCCCGGTGCTGCCATAGCCCGAGATGCTACACATCACCAGTCGTGGATTCAAAGCATGCACGGCCGCGAAGCCAAAGCCCAACCGGTCCACCGCACCCGGCTTCAAGTTCTGCACGAACACATCGGCGCGGGCCAACATCGAACGTAGCAAGGCGCAATCGGCGGCCACTGTCAGATCAACCGCGAGCGATTCCTTGCCTGAATTCAGCCACACGAAATAGGCGCTCTGTCCGTGGATGGCGGTGTCGTAGGCACGCGCGAAATCACCTTCGGGGCGCTCCAGCTTGATGACCCGCGCGCCACCCTCAGCCAGCAAGCGCGTGCAATAGGGCGCAGCTACGGCCTGTTCGAGCGAAACGACCAGTAGATCCGAGAGGGGTAGTGTCGACATGGTGGGGTACTCAAGCCTCGTTCAATAGGAACGCGGCAGTTCCAACTCGTGTTCAGCGATATAGGACAAGATCAGATTGGTCGAGATAGGCGCGATGCGGTACAGCCGCGATTCGCGGAACTTGCGTTCGACATCGTATTCCTCGGCCACGCCGAAACCGCCGTGGGTCTGCATGCAGGTGTCCGCTGCCCCCCACGCAGCTTCCGAGGCCAGCATCTTGGACAGATTGGCATAGGTGCCGGCATTCTCGCCCGACTCGTATTTGCGGCAGGCCTTTTCCAACACCGCTTCGGCCGCTTCGGTGTTGGCGAAGGCCTGGGCGATCGGGAACTGGATGCCCTGGTTCTGGCCAATGGGACGACCGAACACCACGCGCTCGCGCGCGTAATCCGCAGCCTTCTTGATAAACCAGCGTGCGTCGCCGATGCACTCCGCCGCGATCAGAATGCGCTCGGCATTCATGCCCGACAGGATGTAGCGGAAGCCCTTGCCTTCCTCGCCGATCAGACTGTCGGCCGGGATCGGCACGTTGTCGAAGAAGATCTCGGTGGTCGAGTGGTTGATCATGGTGCGAATGGGTTTGATGGTCATGCCGTGTTTCTTCGCTTCGCGCATGTCGATGAGAAACACCGACAGGCCATCGGCACGCTTCACCACTTTATCCTTGGGCGTGGTGCGTGCCAGCAGGATCATGAGATCGGACTGCAACGCGCGTGAAGTCCACACCTTCTGACCGTTGACGATGTACGTGTCGCCATCGCGCACCGCCATGGTCGAGATGCTGGTGGTGTCGGTGCCGGCGGTCGGCTCGGTCACACCGAAAGCCTGCAGACGCAGTTCGCCCGAGGCGACACCAGGCAGGTACTTCTGCTTCTGCTCGGCGCTGCCATGACGCAGGACCGTGCCCATGGTGTACATCTGGGCATGGCAGGCGCCAGCATTGCCGCCGAATTCATGGATGGCTTTCAAGATTTCAACGCCCATCGAAATCGGCAGCCCGCTGCCGCCATATTCCTCGGGGATCAACGCGGCGAGCAGACCGAGTTCGGTCAGGCGATCGACGAACTCCTTGGGATATTGGCGTTCGCGATCTTTCGCGCGCCAGTATTCGCCGGCGAACTCCTCGCAGACTTTCTTCACGGTGTCGCGCAGCTGCGCTACGATTTCCTGATGTTCGTCGGTCATGGTTGTGCTTCCACGTTCAAAGTGCGATGTGCCGGCAAGGATATCTCACCAGCGGATTCTAAACGTAAGGCAGCGGCTCGTGGCCGCCGCCGTCGGTTACTCGCGTTGTACGAGCTATTTCAATGCCTGGATCTTCTCCAGCACTGGCATCAAGTAGCGGTTAAACACGTCGGGATTTTCACTCATGGGGAAGTGCCCGATCTCCTCCATGATGATGCACTCGGAGTTCTTGGTCTTGCGCGCCGCTTCTTCCGTCATTTCCGGGGTGCAGGCGAAGTCGTAGACGCCGGTCATGTAGTACATTGGCACCTTGCCCGAGAGCTTCTCGGTACGTCCACGGAAGTCGTGGTCAACACTGTAAAAATAAAGGTCGCCCTTGAATACGCCCGGCCCCCCCTGGGAGTAATACCACCAGGTCTCCCAGCGGTATTTGTCCGGACTCTGCGGTGCCATCAGGCCAAAAACGGACGTTGCGCAGGTCTCACCACCGTGGATGTGGGAATGGCGCAGCCAATCCAGATGCCAGCCCGGCGAATACTCGCAGGCCTCGATAGCAATCAGCGCGCGCAATTCGCTTTCGTAGCTTTCAGCCAGGTGCAGGCAGATGTTGCCGCCCATCGAGCTGCCCATGATGACCGGCTGGTCGAGGCCGAGCTCACGGCAGAAGGCCATCAGAATGCCGGAGAAGAACTTGGCGGTGAGCTTGTATTCTTCGTTTTCCTGATACCACTCATAGGGCGGTATCGACTTGCCATGGCGCGGCAAGTCGAGGGCGATGACACGGAAGTTCTTGTTGATGGCGGGGTCGCACAGCTGATGGCGCCATTCGCGCGAATCGGTGCCGGCGGTGTGCAGGCACACCAACGGAATGCCCTGGCCCGCTTCTTCGAAGAAGATGCGGTATTCGGTGCCTGCATAGGGCACCCAGATGTAGCGCCCGGTAATCGGTTCAATCTTTGCCACGTTCGTTCTCCCCTCAGACTTCGCGCATGCGGTCGAGCGCCCACATGAGGGCGCGCATGTTCTGCCACAGGACCATCTGGTCGCCCTCAAGCGTCACGCGTCCGTGCAGCGGATGGGCCATCGCCCATAAATCGTTGTACATCGGCGGCGGTGTCGGCTGGCAGAATTTCGCCCACGACTCGGCCGGGCCACGAATGGCGAGCTGGTAGCGGGTCTCAGGCCCTTGCTGGTCGCTGACCTCGGCCAGCTTGCCCTTTTGAAATGAGACGACGTATTCCTTGTCGCCGAAACCAAACAATAAATCGGCGGTGAAATGCTTACCGATCCAAGCCATGGGACCGTTTTTATTGACCGCGTCCTGCCATTTTTTTACCCAGGCAGTATCGAACATAGTGTGCCTCCCTCGTGCTCTAGATAAGTCCCAATGCCGTGGCTGTCAATTAGGCCGCCGCAGCAGATCGGGGACTCGGTGATTGGCGCCGGTCCGGCTGACTCAGCCCACTCGACGCCGCAGTGTGAGGGCGCAGCTTAATGAGTGTGCGCCAGGGGTGTAAATGAGCGGATGGGGTTGGCGTCGATAAAATTTCGTTCGCTGCGGGAGCGCGGCGATCGAGGCCAGCCGTTGTGTCCATTTCTGCGACGCTTCCCAGGCCTTCGAGCGCAGCTCAAGGGGGTGGGGAGTTTACAGTCGGCCACGAATAAGAGAGGCTGCGCGCTCCTCACCAAGGCAGCCGCATATGTCCTTTCTGTCCAACGCCTCATTACAAAAGAAATTCGTAGACGCGCTTAACGCCAATGCCGCTTTCGCCACCCAGGCCCAGGCCTTCGACGGTGCCGTCCAGATCGAAGTCGATGGCGATTGTTTGTGGTTGAAGATCTACAAGGGCCGGGTGATCGACCACCAGGCCAGCCCCTCGATCTTCGGTTTCACCTTCAAACTGCGCGGGCCAGAACGCGCCTGGCGCCTGCTGTTGTCCGGTGAACGCCTGTGGGCCGATCTGACCTATCCCGGTAAGCGTGATTTCAGCGACGATCCCAAGCTCGCGCGCGTCGGCGAGATGAGCGTTGAGATCGCCACCGAGGGCAACCTGATCGAGGCCGGCCGCTTGACCGAGGCCATGTTCGAACTGGCCTACACCTTGCGCGCCGTGGCCGGCTGAAGCCGCCCGCCGCCCATTCCTGAACATTGCACGTCGCACCCGCAACGCTGCGCGACGGGAGGAGAGATCATGAGCACACCTGAAGACATCCGTGGCCATTATGTAAAGGTCAACGGTACCCGCACCTTCTACGATGAGATCGGCGCCGGTCAGCCGCTGATCTGCGTGCATACCGCCGGCGCGAGTTCGCTGGAATATCAGTACATCCTGCCGCTCTATGCCGAGCAAGGTTTCCATGCCTATGCGCTGGATCTGCCGGGGCACTCGCGCTCTTATCCGGTCAAATGGCAGGCACACCGCAGCATCCACGAGCATGCCGAGTTCGTGCATGCCTTCATCAAGACCCTGGGTCTCAAGCAGCCGGTCATCACCGGTTGTTCGATCGGGGGTGACATCACGCTCGATTATGCGGCCCACCACTGGACAGAGATGGCAGCAGGCATCGCCATGGAAGGTCTCGGCCGTTCGCCGACCTTCCCGAGTCCGACCAATATGACCCATCCGTCGTGGACACCGGGCTGGCAGGACATGATGGAACGTGCTGCGCTGGAATCCCTGGGCCGTGGCGTATCGGCCGAAAAGCGCGAAGAGCTGCGCTGGCAGCATCGCAATTCGCAGGTCAGCGCGGTCGGTGATCTGGTGGCGTGGGCCGGCCATGACGTGTTGCGCATGCTCGGCGCGGTGCAGTGTCCGCTATTGGTGGTGCGCGGCGACGACGATTTCTGGGTGCCCCGTGAGCTGGCCGAGGAGACTGCCCGTGCGCTGCCTA
>JANLSI010000314.1:0-2319 GCA_031362345.1 Pseudomonadota bacterium | reverse complement strand
GACGTTGTCGCCGGCACCGCACAGTGTGCGGCCCTGGGCATCGACCGGCGCGCTCGGTGCGCCCTCGTGCTCAAAGCTGAAATCAGGGTTGTGCAGACCGGCGTCCTTGTAGGCGTCAGGTCGCTCGATGGCCGAGGACATGGCCGAGGGCGTGAAGCGATAACCCAGGCCGAGTAACTGCGCTTCAATGGCCTGCATGTCGGCCTTGCTGAGCACCGCGGTATCGGTGCCGAACACGAATTCGCGCCAGGGTTTGCCGGCGGCGGCAAAACGCTTGCGTATGAGGTCCTTGAGCGCACTGTTATAGGCTTCGACCACTGCGAAATCTGACTGATAGCCGTACTTGTCGGTATCGACCATGAGCTTGGCCATGGGTAGTCCCCTTTTCTGTTCTCAAGAAGTGAAATGGTCGCGCAGGCGCGCGAGGTCGGCGGGGCCGAGGCCGTAGAGGGTCTGCAACAGACCCTCGCCCGAACCGTAGCGCTCGTCGATAGCGGCGAACGCAGCTTGTAAATAGCTTGCGCGGGTTTCCAGCAGCGGCATGATCAAATTGCGCGCCACCTCGCCAGTGGCACGCACGGAATACTTGGCGATGACGCGCGGGATCTCCGCTTCGGCCGGGAAATAGCGCTGCGACAGCATGAAATCGTAAAGGATGGTGGTGCGTGGTACGCCGAGCGCCGTCAACAACAGCACCGCAGCCAGGCCGGTGCGCTCCTTGCCGGCCGAGCAGTTAATCAATACCGCGCCCGGCGCGCCTTCCAACAGCAGATCGAACACGCGCTGATAGCGCGGTGCGGCGGTCAGTACCAGCACCCGCATCATTTCGTGCAGGGCATCGACCACCTGCTGCGGGTCGTCGCTGCTGTCGAACAAGCGATTGAAGAAAAAGCGGTCGCCGATGCCGGGGGTGATCCCCAGCACCTCGACACGCGGGTCATTGGGCAGGCCGCGTGACTCGCTCGCACGCTCTTCCTCGGTACGGAAATCGCACACCGCGCGTATATCGAGCGCCGCGAATTGGGCGAGACTCTCGACGGTCAGATTGGCCATATGCCCAGAGCGGAACAAGCGCCCCCATTGCACGCGACGACCATCAAGCGTGGCATAACCACCCAGATCGCGAAAGTTGATGCTACCGGCGAGCGGCACATTGCGCTGCGCCACCAGCAGGCCGCGCCCATCGGCGGCTTCCAGGTAGAAATACTCGCGTTGACCCGGCGCTGTGGCTGGCACCCTTGCGCCAGAACACGCGTCGCGCAGCAATGGGCGCTCGCGCACTATGCTTTGCGGACTGGGTCCGCCATAGAGGGTAACGGGTCCCTCACTGAAAGCCGTCGACCACTCAAAGCGATAGTGTCCATCGCCCTGCAACTCGACCTCGACGCCGGTCAGCACGTCGTCACTGCTCGCGCACTGCATTGGTCTCCCCTTCGTCTGCACGTCAACGCGTTCTGTTCAACGAATAGACACCGAGCGCCTATCCTCGCCTCACCACAAGCGGCGGGTCGCGATCGCCGCACCCGCAGCCAAGGTCTGCAACTTGGCATAGGCAATATCCGGGTCAACCCGGCCGTATTTAGCGAAAGTACCAAAGCCGCAATCGGTGCCGGCCAGCACCCGCTGACGCCCGACGATATCGGCGAAGCGACAAATGCGCTCGGCGACGTATTCCGGGTGTTCGATGAAATTGCTGGTGGTGTCGATAACGCCCGGCATCAGTACTTTGTCCTCCGGCAATGGCATCTCCTCCCACACTCGCCACTCGTGGGCATGGCGCGGATTGGCGGCCTCGAAAGAGATCACCTGCGGTTTGACCTTGTGCAGCACGCGCATGATCTTGGCGAGCGGAATGTCGTGATCGTGCGGGCCATCGTAATTGCCCCAGCAGATGTGCAGACGCGCGGCGCTGGCGGGCACCTTTTCTAGCGCCTGGTTCAAGACTTCAACATGCAGCTCGGCGTGGCGGATGAATTCCGCATCGGACAAATGCTTGTACTGAGTGTGACGCGCCATGGCGAGATCGGGGCAGTCGATCTGCAAGACGAAGCCGGCCTGATTGATGGCCTCGTATTCCTCGCGCAAGACCTTAGCCAGCGCCTCCAGATAATCACGCTCGCTCGGATAGTGCTCGTTGGGCAGGAAGGCGCCGATCACACCCGGCGAGGCCGCGTTCATGAAGCCTTCGGCGACGTCGCGGCCGGCGAGTGCCTCGTGGAAGTGGGTGATGTCTGATTCCAGCGCACTGCGATCGCGGATTTCGATTTCGCCAGTGCAACACGGGCGCAGGATCTGCAGCGCACCGCACAGCAGGGTCAG
>JANLSI010000303.1:0-1555 GCA_031362345.1 Pseudomonadota bacterium | reverse complement strand
GGTGGGGATGGTGTAGGTGCGAATTCATTCGCACATTCCTTCCTTGGCCCCAAAATCGGTGGTTAGTTTTTAGTGTGCGAATGAATTCGCACCTACCGCGCCAAACGCTGATCGAAATACGCGATCGTCTTCGCCAGACCGTCGCGCAACTTGACGCTGGGTTCCCAGCTCAGCAACGTGCGGGCGCGGGTGATATCGGGCTGGCGCTGGCGCGGGTCATCGGTCGGCAGCGGCTGAAAACTGATCTGGCTGCGAGAGCCCACCATCTCCACCACCAGCTCGGCGAGCTGGCGGATAGTGAATTCGTCGGGATTGCCGAGATTGATAGGTCCAGTGATTTCGGCCGGACTGTCCATCAGCTTCAAGAAGCCGGCGATCAAATCATCCACATAACAGAACGAACGGGTTTGCGAGCCATCGCCGTAGAGCGTGATGTTTTCATTGGCGAGCGCCTGCACGATGAAATTCGATACCACCCGGCCGTCGTTAGGATGCATGCGCGGGCCATAGGTATTGAAGATGCGCGCGACCTTGATCTCAAGACCATGCTGGCGGTGGTAATCAAAGAACAAGGTCTCCGCACAGCGTTTGCCTTCGTCATAGCAGGCGCGCGGGCCGATGGGATTGGTGTGGCCCCAGTAATCCTCGGTCTGCGGATGGATTTCCGGGTCGCCGTACACCTCGCTGGTGGAGGCTTGCAGAATGCGTGCCTTGATGCGCTTGGCCAGTCCCAGCATGTTGATGGCGCCATGGACGCTGGTCTTGGTGGTCTGTACCGGGTCGAACTGATAGTGGAGGGGTGACGCCGGACAGGCCAGGTTGTAGATCTCATCGGCCTCGATGTAGAGCGGGAAGGTGATGTCGTGACGCAGCAACTCGAACATCGGGTGGTCGAGCAGATGCACAACATTGTCCTTGGCGCCGGTGTAGAAGTTGTCCACGCACAGCACGTCGTCGCCGCGTGCCAGCAGGGCCTCGCACAAGTGCGATCCGAGAAAGCCCGCCCCGCCCGTCACCAGAATGCGCCGGCGCGTCGCCGGGCTGCGCTGCGAAATGTGCATGTCTTGAACTCCTTGAATTGGTCTCGACGCGGGTGGGCAGGCAATTGTGCCATGGCCGCGACTTGGGTCACTTGCTTGTGGCACGGGCTTTGCTGATATCGGCCTGAGTCCCCCAGACCCGCAGCCGACCCGGAGAAGAAAATGCCCCCTATCGACGCCCTGCCCAGCGCCGCTGTCGAATTACGGCCCGGCGGCCCAAGCCCCGCCGCGAGCGAGGATCCCGCCGCCGCCGACACCCAAGCGAGCGACGCCTTCATCGCCGCCCTGCTGGCGCAGAGCACTCTGCCGCCCGCCTATCCTGAGGTGCCGGTCGCGACGGCCGCGGCAAGCGCTGGTGGTCAGGAATTGCCAGCCTTGCGGCCGACGATTGCCGCGCAGCCTGGGTCACGACGCGCCATCGGCAGTGCGGTCGCGGACGCCGCCTTGGCGGCTGCGCAGGCACCCGCGGTGGAAGGTGTTGAGGAAGATTTCGCCGCTGCCTTCGCGACCCTACA
>JANLSI010000278.1:0-2657 GCA_031362345.1 Pseudomonadota bacterium | reverse complement strand
ACTTGGTGTAATCGGCATTGCCGTCGGCCAGCAGGGTGACCTTGTCGCCGGCGCCTTGCTCCTTGCCCCACGCGCCCATCACGAACACGTCGTTGACCGACAGGCAGGCGATGGTGTCAACGCCCTTGCCCTTGAGTGCAGCGGCATTCTGGATGAAGCCTGGCAGATGCTTGGACGAACAGGCCGGGGTGAAAGCGCCCGGCACGGAGAACAACACGACCTTCTTGCCTTTGAAGAGCTCGTCACTCGAAATCTTGTTGGGGCCTTCGGCCGTCATCACGCCGAACGAGCCGCTGGGCATCTTGTCACCTGTTTTGATAGTCACCGTAACCTCCATAATCATGATTGTGTGCTGGCGGATGACGAGCGGCACTGCCGTCGACCATGCCATGGGAACGCCCTGCAGTACGCATGCCGTCCATACGCGCCATTGTGCCACTGCGTCGCCAGGGCTGGGTAGCGCTGTCCGAGATCCCGCGCCGGCTTTAAGGACAAAGGGTGTGGCGATGGACCTAAGCCGCCGGGACGCTGTTACGCAGAAACTCCGAAGCGGCGCCGACACCACTGCCCGGTATGACGTTAATGCCGCTGTCGCGCAGCGCCATTTCGGTACCCGCCAGTGCCGAGAGGATCATGAGCTCGTTCAGATCGCCGAGATGGCCAATGCGGAACACCTTGCCAGCCACATCGCCCAACCCACCGCCCAGCGACAGGTTGTAACGCGAGTAGGCGTTCTTCACCACCTCGTTGGCATCCTTGTCCTTTGGCACCACGATCGCACTGACAGTGTTCGAATAGCTAGACGGATCGCGCGCGCAGAGCGCCAGGCCCCAGGCCGCCACCGCCGTGCGCACCGCGCTGGCATAACGCGCATGCCGTGCGAACACATTAGGCAGGCCTTCTTCCAGCAGCATGTTGATCGATTCGCGTAAACCGCGCAGCAAGGTCATGGCCGGCGTATAGGGGAACCAGCCGTCGGCGTTCATGCGCATCTGATCGTCGAAGTCGAAATAAGCGCGATGACACTTCGCGCTCTTGCGCGCTGCTAGCGCCTTGGGGCTGACACCGACTAAGCCGAGACCGGTCGGCAACATGAGGCCCTTCTGCGAGCCGCTGACGGCGATGTCGACGCCCCACTCATCCATGCGGAAATCGATGCTACCGATGGCGCTTACGCCATCGATCATGAGCAATGCCGGATGCTGCAAGTCATCGAGTATCTTGCGCACGCGCGCGATGTCACTGGTAACGCCGGTCGCGGTCTCGTTGTGCGTGACCAGCACTGCTTTGATCTTGTGCGCCTTGTCAGTGCCCAAAATCTCGGCATAACGATCGTAGGGCAAGGCCTCACCACACGGGGTCTCGACTACCTTCACCTCCATCGCGTGTTAGCGGCAGAGTTCCGCCCACAGATGGCTGAACTGACCCAAGCGCGCCTGCAGCACGCCATCGCCGGGCGAAAGCGTGTTGGTAATGGCCGCTTCCCAGCCACCGGTGCCCGAGGCATTGAAGATGAAGACCTGACCAGCGGTGGTCTGAAAAATCTTCTTGATGTCCTCGAACAAAGGCTTGGCGAATTCGGGAAAGTCACCGGCGCGATGGTCTTCGAGCAGCACGTCCATAGCGCGACGGATACGCTCGGGAATATTGGTGGGTCCTGGCACGAACAGGAAATTTCTTCCAGGCACAGAGCATCCTCCGGTTGGGCTCCGCTAGCGGAAACCGCTCTCTAGCAAGTACAGAGTATTTCGTGCGGACAGATTAGTTTAATGCGCCCGTCGCGGGTCCGCGCACGGGCGGCGTCACTCTACACGCCGGGGCGAGATGCAACAAGGCGACGCCCTGACCGCCGCTGCAGCTTAAGCCCGCAGTGCCAACGCGGCGTCGAGATCAGCGATCAGGTCAGCCGGCTCCTCGAGACCGACCGAGAGACGGATAAGCCCGTCGCCGATCCCCATCGCATCCCGCTCCGCCTGACTCACCCGCCCATGGGTGGTCGTTGCCGGATGCGTGACGATGCTCTTGGCATCACCGAGATTGGCAGTAATGGAGAAATATTTGAGCGTATCAATGACCTGCCAGGCAGCCACACGATCGGCCACCTCGAAACTGACGATGCCGCCGAAATCCTTCTGCTGGCGACGTGCCAGCACGTGCTGCGGATGACTGGCGAGACCCGGATAGTGCACGCGTGCCACTTTGGCATGGCAACTCAAATGCTCAGCCACCAACATCGCACTGTGACTGTGGCGCTGCATGCGGATCGACAAAGTCTCGAGTCCCTTCAGAAACACCCAGGCGTTGAACGGGCTCATGCTGGGACCTGCGTTACGCAGGAAAGGAAATACCTTGTCGCCAATGAGCTGCTCGGGACCGACGATCGCGCCACCCAGACAACGCCCCTGGCCGTCGAGATACTTGGTGGCCGAATGAATGACCAAATCGGCGCCAAGCGCGAGCGGTCGCTGCAGGACTGGCGTGCAGAAACAATTGTCGACGACTAGCCAGGTGCCGTGTTCTTGGCTCAGTTGCGCGAGCGCTGCGATATCGGCCACTTCGGTCAAGGGATTGGATGGCGTCTCGAGAAACAACATGCGTGTCGCCGGCGTGATCGCATCACGCCAAGCGTCGAGCGATGTCATGTCGACGAAGGTAGT
>JANLSI010000238.1:0-1532 GCA_031362345.1 Pseudomonadota bacterium | reverse complement strand
AGCGCTGGGCGACGATGGAAGAGCTGATGAGCGCTGAAGAACGCAAGGCACGCATCGCCGCCAGCATCATTCATGATTTCGATACCAAGCCGCGCCTGAACGACGACCGCGGCACCGCGATTCTCGTTGCCGCGAGCATCTATGACGCCTGTCACTATTACCGCATCTTCCTGAACAAACCCTTCGGCGAGTACTGCGGCGTCATCACCTCCTTTGAGCCGAACCACAACGCCATCTCACGCGAACCGGCCAATAGCGACGAACGCTACAAGTTCGACACCTACACCAAGCATGTGCTCAAGAATGGCCAGTCCACCAAGGCCTACGAGGACGAGGCCAAGCGCCGCTTCATCAAAGAACCCACCAATCTCAAGCTACTGATCGTGGTGAGCAAGCTCCTGACCGGCTTCGACGCGCCGAGCTGCACCTACATCTATCTCGACAACGAACTGCACGACCACAACCTCTTCCAGGCCATCTGCCGCACCAACCGGCTCGACGGTGACGATAAGGACTACGGCCACATCGTGGATTTCAAAAAGCTGTTTGACGACGTGCAGGAGGCCATCGCGGTCTACAGTTCCGACGAGCTGGACATCGATCAGGGCAGCGGCGGCACCAACAACGTCGAGTTGAAGGACTGGCTCAAGGAAGGACGGAAACAACTCGATGCCGCCCGCGAGGCGCTGCACTATCTCTGCGAGCCGGTGCCGCTGCCGCGTGAGATGGAGCAGTTTCTGCGCTACTTCTGCGGCGACGCGGCCAAGCCCTTGGCGCTGACGGAGACAGAGCCCTTGCGCATTTCCTTCTACAAGTCCGTGGCCACCTTTGCGCGGGCCTACGCCGACATTGCGCAAGACCTCACCGAGGCCGGCTACTCCGAGACCGAGGCTGCCGCATTGCAGAAGGAAGTCGAGTTCTATGGCGACACGCGCGCTGCGATCAAGAAGCACGCGGGCGAGGAGCTAGACATCAAGCCTTACGAGGCCGACATGCGGCGCCTGCTCAACACCTACGTGCAGGCCGATCCAGCGGCGGACATGGGCAATCTCAATTCGCTGTCACTCACGGAACTCATCATTGAGACCGGCATTCACGACGCCATCGCCGAGGGCATCATCAATAACGTGCGCAAGACCATCATCCGCGACCAGCTCACCGACCCACGGTTTTATGCACAGATGTCCAAGCTGCTGGATGATCTCATCAAGCAAAGCCGGGCCGACGCGGCCGCCTATGAGGCGTTTCTCAAGAAGGCCGAAGACCTTGTGAAGCGCATGGCCAGGAAGGATGTGGTCGCCGGTGTTCCTGCGCTTCTCCATGGGAAGCCAGAGGCAATCGTGCTTTACGGCAACCTACCCGAGATTCTCGCGGATGGGGCAAGCGTGGTTCGCGAGGAAGGTCCACAGGAACAAGAAGAACGAGCGGCGCTCGCGCTGAAGATCGACCAGGCCATGCGCGAGCACGCACCGGCGGGCTGGAAAGGCGACGAAATCCGAGAGAGACAGGTGTTGAACGCGCTGTATCCGATC
>JANLSI010000235.1:0-5693 GCA_031362345.1 Pseudomonadota bacterium | reverse complement strand
GACGCAACCGAGTCGGCGAGGACCGGAAGCTAAATTGAGATAGCTATACGAAGTGACAGCTAACCAGCCTGTATGGACTCCTCCCGCAAGTAGCAGAGACGAAGGTACGTTCAAGACGGTTGGAATCGTTTGCAGTCGGGTATCCGGCCTCGTTATGGCACTCGTGAGGCCGAGCTCATGGAATCGATTGCTCAAGCCGATCGAGGCGAAACGTTCTCCGCAGATGATGTCATCGAACGGCTAAGTCGCATTACCTGACGAAAGTGCTCGACGTTGAGGTAACGCCTAGGGCGGCGGCGCAGATTGAGGCCGCGGCAGTTTGGTAGGCGAAGAACAGAGCCGCTGCACTAGATGCTATCCGGCTTGATTTTCAGGACGCACGAATGCTGCTGTCCCGCCAACCTGGGATAGGAGCGAAGTCAAGAACGCTGCGATACCCACACTTACGTCGTCTCTACCTCTCTAGAGTCCGGTATCACATCTACTATGATGTGCGACCCGACAAAGTCGTCATCCTCGCGTTCTGGGCTGCCAGCCGCGGTGGTGTTCCGAAACTGTAGCAGGGCATGACACCTAACGCGCCGATGAGCGGCGTTGAAGTGCGCAGCGCGGAGGCGGCCGCTCCATTGGCCGGTTAGGCAGCATCTGTCTCCACGACCCCTGGTAGACTACTTACGACTAGCTTCTCGAGAGCAACCTTGTTTTTCGCGTTGTCGATGTCGATTCCAACAAGAGCGCCTTGTGCGTCGTAGTCGAGAACTACTCCTTCCGATACTTCCTTGCTTTCAGCACTTGGATTCTCAGACAAGTCGATGTAAAGCGAATCGGTGTCCTTGTAGTATTTCATTTTCATGGCGTCGGGTTCTCTACGACGTATACGCACCATTCCCGTTTTAGATAGGGGCGCTTACGTAACACTTGGTTCTCGAAGTAGTTTGTATAGTAGTACCGGGCCATGTGGTTAAGGATACCGCCGAAAGCCGAAGGTCGGTAGGTGATGCCGCCTAACCAGCCAATCGAGCGGACGCTTCCGCGCTAAGCCTCCCGGCGCCGCTCATCGGCGCGATCGACATCGCGGCGAGCGTCAAGTGCAGGTGTCCCTCAGACGGTGAAGGATGCCACCCGGCTCGCTGAGCGCTGCGGCGACAATGGTGTCGGCCCTTTGCTGGCTGTCGGCCACCGCATAAATCCTGAGTTCGTCGGCATTGCCTGAAGCGCGAATATGCGCGACGTCGCCATTGGTGAAATACAGTCGCGCACCATCGGTATGGTCGATGCAATTCAATCGATCGAATCCGGCGTCGGCACCGAAATAGATGCCGACGTGTGCGACAAGCGCCTCACTGAGCGTGCCGGGCGTTGCGCTTGAGCCAGCGCAGAGCAACGAGGCGACTAT
Source organism: Pseudomonadota bacterium (assembly GCA_031362345.1). Classification (GTDB taxonomy): domain Bacteria; phylum Pseudomonadota; class Gammaproteobacteria; genus JADJYF01. Next base: position 4,297 of record JANLSI010000235.1, on the reverse strand, counting down.
CCTTTCACTTACTGCGCGCGGGCAATCGCGCAGCAGTCCAGCTCGACTGTAGCGCTGCGGCAAGCGCGAGAACAGCGTGTCCAAGCGCAGTCCTGGCGCGTTGATTTGGTGCAGGATACTCAGTATCGGGAGAAAGGCATCGCGGGTCGGCAGTGGTGGCAATGACCGTCCCTGCCGGACGAAGCTTGAGCCTGTCAGAAAGCCACCATTGGCTTCCCAAGCGCAGATCCGCTGGGCACCGCGCGCGCGGGCCGCATTCATGCCAGCGATCACATAGGGCGAGCCGATACGAGTCTTGGCTTCCAGCACCGCCGCGAGCGGACTGCGGTCGATGCCATCGTTACAACTGATGGGGACGACGACGGCGTCGGGCTGTAAATGCTCGGCGACCAGCATGCCGATCAGATCGCCGCCGTAGAACCGCGCCTGGCAGCGGCCGTGATCGTCGTAATCGAGACCGACCAGCAGCGGGCGATCGGAATCGCCATCGGTGGATACCACGGCCTGATAACGTTCGCCCTTCGCGTTGGCCTGCGCGGCCAGTGCGCGGATGGTTTCCAGCGTGGCGGTATCGATGGCTTCGGTGTCGATGGGGATGAAGGTCGCGCTGCGTCCGACCGGGTGCGCGACCGCGCCGAGTGCCTCTAACACCTCGACCAGTAGATCGCGCCCGACGGCGGAATGCTGATAGACCAGCACCCGTATGCCGCGCAAGGCGTCGTCACCGAAGAAATGGCGATAGCGTTGCAGGTATGCGCGGTGACCCGAGGCATCTTCCGTTACACAGGACCGGCTGCCGGACTTGAAGCGCCCGCTGGCATCGAAGAGGGATTCATCAAAGGGCGTGTCATAGACTCGCGCCCGCCAGCGTTCGACGTAGTCTGCAATCGGGCCTTCGTCGGTTTTCAGCAGCTCGCCTAGCGCGCTATTGGTCTTGTAACCGTTGCGATCGAAGGGGATGTGGCTGCCGGTAATCATCATGCTGCCCTTGCCGCGCGCTAGTGCATAGGCGGCGAGGGCGGGTGTCGGAATGGGGCCGAGGTTGACGGGCCGCAGCCCTGCGTCGCGAATCGCCCGTTCGATGGCCTGGGCGATTTCACCACGGCCACCTTGCTCGGTGACGTAACGAGTGGAGCTGGGGCGCAAGTCGTGAGCGTAGTAGAAGGCATCACCGGCGCGGATGCCGCCGCGCTCGGCGGCTAGATGGTGCAGATAATCGAGTTCGGCGCTGGCGTTGATGTAGACCTCTAGCTGACTGAGGTCGACCACGTCACCGCGCCGGCCGCTGGTGCCAAAGTTCAGTACACGTGGGGTGTAGGTGAGTGCGGCGGCCAGGGTGCGGGGAGCGTGGGCTGTGGTCATGTTTAGGCGGGGTCAGATTCGGACGTCGGGGATTATAAGGAGCGCAGATATCTTGGGTAGGTGTGATTTCATTCACACCGCTGGGCAAATTGTTCGCCGCAGTCGGGGTCGCAGGTCGGGTGACATGCCTGTGACGCGGGTCATATCGCCGGCCCAAAACGCCAACTATTCGAGAACTTTCGCCAATCGCTGTGTAAAATGCCGCTCCGCACAAAGCGCTAACCCGGACCTGTCATGAAAACAACCAACCGCTTTCTCGTTATTGCTCTGATTGCCCTGCTGGCTGCCTGCGGTGGCGCGGCAGATCGCAAGACGGTCTACATGAACAAGGGCCATGAGCTGTTCAAAGCCGAGAATTACGAGAAAGCGCGCATTGAATTCCAGAACGCGCTGCAGATAGACCCGAAGGACATCGAAGCGCGCTTCAGCCTGGCCGAGACCATGGAGAAGCTCGAAAACTGGCAGGGTGCGGCGGGGCATTACCTGGCCATCCTGGGGGAGAAGCCCGACCACCGGGGTGCGCTGCTCAATATGGGCCGCTTGTTTCTGCTCAGCAATAACGACGAAAAAGCCAAGGAAAACGCCGACAAGCTGCTGGCCGCCAAGGCTGACGATGTCGATGGTCTGACCTTGCTGGCGGCGGTCAAGGCCAAGGCCAAAGATATCCCCGGCGCCCGCGAACTGGCGGAGCGCGCCATCAAGACCGCACCGAATAACCCCGAGGCGGCGTCGCTGATGGCCTCGCTGCAGCTTGCCGAAGGCAAGACCGACGACAGCATCAAGACTTTGAGGGATGCCGTAGCGGCCAATCCTGACGAAGTCGCGCTCAAGATCAATCTGGCGCGGGTTTATGCGCAATCCGGTCGCAGCGACGACGCGGTGACGGCGTTCGGCGAAGTCATCAAGCAAAAGCCCACCGTGCTCGCTTATCGCACCGGCTACGCGCGCTTCCTGGTCGCGCTCAAGCGCCAGGATGACGCCGAGAAAGCCATGGCGGACGCCATCAAGGATTTCCCCACCGAGATCTCGGCCAAGCTCGCCTATATCGAGTTTCTGTCGAGTGTGCGCGGCGTCGATAAAGCGGTCGAAGCCCTGCAGGGCATGATTGCCAAGGAACCCACCGAGAACCGTTTGCAGTTTGCGCTCGGCAAGATTTTCGAGGCGACCAATAAGATGGATGACGCCGCCAAGGTCTACGAGACGGTCATCGCTAACGTCAAGGAAGGTCCAGAACTGCTGCAGGCCAAGAGCCGCCTGGCGGTGGTCAAGGCCCGTCAGAACGATCTGGAAGCTGCGCGCAAACTGGTCGACGAGGTGTTGACCGACAACCCGCGTGACGGCGATGCCTTGAGCCTGCGTGGCACCCTGCATCTGAACGACGGCGACGCGGCCGGCGCGATTGCCGATCTACGCACCGTCATTCATGACGCTCCGACCAATGTCGGCGCCGTGCGTCTGCTGGCGCGCGCGCATCTGACCAACAAAGAAAACGAACTCGCGCTCGATGTGCTCAAGCAGGGCATACAGGCCAACCCCAACGCCGGCGTCTTGGGTCTCGACCTGGCCAACCTGGAGGCTTCGTCGGGCAAACTCGACGACGCGCTCGGTGTGCTTGATGAGGTCTTAAAGAAGAACCCCAAGGACGTCGGTGCGCTGGAGGGTAAGTTCAAGATCTTCGTCTATCGCAAGGACTGGGCGGGCGCCGGCGGCGTTGCCGAACAGATCAAGACCTTGTTCCCGGATTCAGTGAAGGGCTATCACTTTGCCGGTCTCGTGCAGCAGGCCAAAGGCGATCTACAGGCCAGTGTCGGTGAGTTCCAGTCGGCACTCGACCACGCGCCGGACGCCATCGAGCCCTTGTCACAGTTGGTCAAGAGCTATCTGGCGCTCAAGCAGCGCGACGCGGCGGTGGCCAAGCTCAAGGAGGTGGTGAAGAACCAGCCCAAGCATTTCGTCGCTTACAACCTGCTGGGTGAAATCTATCTGGCCGAGAAGAAGTTCGACGACGCCATCACGCAGTTCAAGAGCGCGATTGAACTGAATCCGAAATGGCCGATTCCGTATCGCAACCTAGCCTCGGCCTATACCTCGACTAAACGTGCCGACGAGGCCGTGGCGGTGATGAAGGACGGCATCGAGAAGACCGGCGGTCAGCCGCTGCTGGTGACCGGGCTCGCGTCCTATCTCGAAGAGACCGGCCAGTTGGACTCGGCCATTGAGCAGTACGAACAAGCACTGAAGAAGCAGCCCGATTCGCAGCTGGCCGCCAACAACCTGGCCATGCTGCTGATCGAATATCGCAAGGACGAGGCCAGCATGAAGCGTGCCCGCGCACTGGTTACACCGTTGCGTAACACCAATCAGCCGGCCTTCCTCGACACCATCGGCTGGGTTGAATACAAGCTGGGCGAACACGAACAGGCGGTGAATTTCCTGGAGAAGGCGGTCGAAGCCGCACCCGATGCCGCGCTTATGCACTTCCATCTCGGCATGGCCTATCTGGCCAAGGGCAACAAAGTCGGCGCCCGCGAGCATTTGAGCAAGGCCGTAGAAGGCAATGTGCCGTTCAAGGGCATCGAGGACGCAAAGAAGGCCCTGGAGGAATTGTCGAAGGGCTGATACGTCATGCCGCTATTGTGGGTCCGACTTTAGGCGGACATTCACTTCAAGAGCCGTAGCGCCCTCCCCGTAACCGGGGAGGGCCAGTCGATTAGCACGTAAGCGCGAGCGATGGGGTGTTAGATTTGCACCCTTGCCGTCACCGACCCACGCCTGTGTATCGAAGTTTTTCAGCCGCGCTCATCATCGCGCTGCGCATGACGCAGGCCACGGCCGGCTCTCTCGACCTCAGCGGCGATATCGCGCTCGAAGTGCGGGGTTTCTTTCAATCACCGCGCCTGCCTGCCCAGGGCGATGCCAGCGTCTCGCTGGCTTT
>JANLSI010000174.1:0-3445 GCA_031362345.1 Pseudomonadota bacterium | reverse complement strand
ATGGCCTGTTTGGCACGCGCGGGTGGCTCAAGGTGTTCTCCCATACACGCCCGCGCGAAAATCTGCTGGCATACAATCCTTGGTACTTGCGTGCCGAAGGCGAGTGGCAGTCATTCGAAGTCGTCGAAGCGCGTCATCATCATGGCGGCGTGATTGCCCGTTTGGCGGGCATCGACGATCGCGATCAGGCGGCGGTCTTGGTGCGGCGCGATGTCGCCATCACCCGCGAACAGCTGGGCCCAGCGCCCGCCGATGACTTTTACTGGGCCGACCTGGTTGGGCTTAGAGTCGTCAACCGCGACGGTCAGGAGCTCGGACGGGTAAGCAGTCTTATGGAGACCGGCGCGCACGACGTGCTACGTATCGAAGGCGCTCGCGAATATCTCATCCCGTTCGTACGCAACGTCTATGTGCTGGCGGTGGATGTGGCCGGCGGTGAGATGCGAGTGGACTGGCATCTCGACGACTGAGCGGTGAACCGCTACACCGTCATCACGCTATTTCCCGAACTGCTGCACGCATTTCGCGAGACCGGCATCATCGGTCGTTGCCAGAGCCGGGGCCTTGTCACCATCGAGGCCGTTAACCCACGGTCATTCGCCAGCGACCGACGTGCAACGGTCGATGACACGCCCTATGGCGGTGGTCCGGGCATGGTGATGATGGCCGCGCCATTGCGCGCGGCGATTGCCGACGCGCGGAGTCTCGCGCCGGCGTCGCTGGTCATTTACCTGTCACCTCAGGGCCGGCGCTTCCGCCAGCGCGACGTGGCTCGTCTGGCGGCCTGCCGGCATCTGGTGCTGGTGGCGGGCCGCTACGAGGGCATAGACGAGCGCCTGCTGGCGCGTGATGTCGATGAGGAATGGTCGGTCGGCGACTTTGTCCTGAGTGGCGGGGAAGTGCCTGCCATGCTCATGATCGATGCCATCGTAAGGACCTTGCCCGAGGCGCTCGGGGATGAGCGCTCGGCCCAGGAAGATTCCTTCAGCGACGGTCTGCTCGACCATCCCCATTACACGCGGCCGGAGATATTGGACGGTCAAGCTGTGCCGGCGGTACTGCTGGGTGGCCATCATGCGGAGATCGCGGCGTGGCGCCGCCAGCAGCGCATCGGACGTACCTGGCAGCGGCGCCCAGACCTGTTGTCGAGCCTGGGATTGAGTGCCAAGGATCGCGCCACACTCGAGGCCTATCGCCGCACCTGGGAGGAATCTTCAGATGATTGAAGATTTTAGGATGAAAAGCGCCGCTGGGTTGCTGTAGAATCGCGCGCTCGCATCATCCCCAGAGAATAATGTCATGGCGAATATCATCGAGCAGCTCGAATCAGAACAAATGCAACGCCAGGTGCCAGCCTTCGCCCCTGGCGATACCGTGGTGGTCCAGGTCAAGGTCAAGGAAGGCACTCGCGAGCGGCTGCAGGCGTTTGAAGGCGTTGTTATCGCCAAGCGCAACCGCGGTCTGAATTCCTCCTTCACGGTGCGCAAGATTTCTCATGGCGAAGGGGTTGAGCGTGTATTCCAGACCTACAGCCCGATCATTTCCGAGATCGAAGTGAAGCGCCGCGGCGATGTGCGTCGCGCTAAGCTGTATTACATGCGTGACCTGCGCGGCAAGGCTGCCCGCATCAAGGAAAAGATCACTGCGCGCGCTGATTAAACGCGCAAAACCTCGCGGTGCGCGATCTAGTTGGTCGCTGCGCCGCCGGGGTCGCTAAAGCGGCCAGCCAAATAGGCAATGATGTCGGCCGATTCGTACATCCAGCGCCCGTCCTTGCCCAATCCGATCCGCAGGCACGGCACCGTCGTGCGCCCACCCCCTTGTTCTAGAGCCTGACGATGGTTCCCATCGCGCAGAACGTCGCGCAATTCAATCTTGAGATTCAGGCCCACGATGGCTTTTCGCACCCGTGCGCAGAACATGCAGGATTCGTAATGATAGAGCGCGAGGTCGGCGGTCTGGCTATCGACCCATTGCTGTGCCGCGGCGCTGCGTTCGACCGTGGCGAGATCGGCGGGATTAGGACTAAACCAGGATTCAAGCATGGCGAGGACGACCTCCGCTCGCAACGGGCACATGGAATGCTGGGGCGCCGGCCGCAGTCGGCCAACGGCCCGATGGTGTGCCATGCTGCGGCTCTGTTAAGGTGCTGCGCGTGACGAGGCATAGAGTAAACGATTGAGCGCGCGCATACAGGCGGGTGAGGCCTTGGCGCGATTTCTCGATCATCTATGGATTGAGTACGGCCTGAGCCCCCATTCGGTGGCGGCCTATCGCGGTGATTTGACTACACTTGCGCATTTCCTTGCAGGCCGCAGTCTGCGCTTGAATGACGCGTCCGAGGCCGATCTTTTCGACTTTCTCGGGCAGGCTGACCAACTCACCGCGCGCACCAAGGCGCGGCGCCTGTCGAGTATGCGCCGCTACTACCAATTCCTGCTGCGTGAGGGTGTGTTGAGCGCCGATCCGACCGTGCGTCTGAGTGCGCCTCGCCTCGGACGCTCCCTGCCCAAGACCATGAGCGAAGCTGACATCGATGCACTGCTTGCCGCGCCGATGGTCACCACCCTACTTGGACTGCGGGATCGCGCCATGCTTGAAGTGCTGTATGCAACAGGCTTGCGGGTTAGTGAACTGGTAAGTCTGGAAATAGCGCAGGTGAATACCCGCCAGGGCGTGGTGCGAGTCACGGGCAAAGGCGCCAAGGAACGTCTGGTGCCACTTGGCGAAGAGGCACTCGACTGGCTAGCGCGCTACGTGAATGAGGCGCGTGGTGAACTGTGTCGCGGCCGGCCGAGCAATGCCATGTTTCCGACTCAACGGGGCGCGGCCATGACGCGTCAGGCTTTCTGGTATCTGATCAAACGCTACGCCTTGAAGGCCGGCGTGCGGGCCACATTGTCGCCCCATACCTTGCGCCACGCTTTCGCCACGCATCTCTTGAATCATGGCGCCGATCTGCGCGTGGTACAGATGCTGCTCGGTCACAGCGATATTTCCACCACCCAAATCTACACTTACGTCGCGGCCGAGCGCCTGAAGGCCCTCCACGCCAAGCACCATCCGCGCGGCTAGGACCCTGGCGGAAATAATCTTGTCAGCACCGAGGGTGTTCCTGAGCGGTTGCTGCAAGGCGCGTTTCGCCGGCAATGGCCGGGCCCTTGCCAAGAGACGCAACGCCGCAGCGGCCGCTCAGGGGCAACCGAATGCAAAGATTATTTCCGCCAGGGTCCTTTAGGGGCGTACCATGAACTTCAGCATGGCAATGATGCAAGCACAGTCTGGGAACGCGCCTGCAGCGGCGTTTGTGCCGCGCGTCGAAGCCGCCTGAGCGGCAGCACGCCATGGTTCCACGTATCCCGCGCGCCATCGTCGCCAGCGTCACGCCGGCGACGCTTTCACCGGCGGCGGTCAGGCGCAGCTTCGATAGACTGCGCGCCGAGGG
>JANLSI010000485.1:0-7703 GCA_031362345.1 Pseudomonadota bacterium | reverse complement strand
TTTTTTTGGGCTCTGGAAGGAGTGTCCGACAGAAGTCGGACCCACCATGCCTGGAGATGAAAACCGCACCACCCAGGGGGTCCGACGTCAGTCGGACATTGGAACAACACGCTGGCCTTTACCAGACCAATCGCCTACTTTCGCCGCTCGATAAGCACCAAATCAAAGAAGGAGGTATCCATGGATATCGGCATCATCATGTTTCCGACCGACAAAGCCATTCAGCCCATTGCCTTGGCCAAGGCCTGCGAAGAACGCGACTTTGAATCACTATGGTTCCCCGAACATAGCCACATTCCGAGCAGCCGCGAGACACCCTGGGGCGGACAAGTTGGCGCGCCGCCGCTGCCCGAAGAGTACTGGCGCAGCCATGACCAGTTCGTGGCTTTTGCTGCCTGCGCGGCGGTGACGACCAAGCTCCGTCTCGGCACGGGCATCACCCTCGTTGCGCAGCGCGACCCGATCTGGCTGGCCAAGGAAGTGGCGAGCCTGGACATGATTTCGAACGGTCGTTTCGAACTCGGCATCGGCTATGGCTGGTGCGTGGAAGAAATGCGCAACCACAAACTCGATTTCAAGAAGCGCCGCGACATTCTGCGCGACAACATGCTACTGATGCGCGAGTTGTGGACCAAGGAGGAAGCCAGCTATAGCGGTGGACATATCAATTTCGAGAAGAGCTGGGCATGGCCGAAGCCGACCCAGAAACCCTACCCGCCGATCGTGATGGGCGGCGCCGCCGGCCCTAAAACCGCCGACCATATCGCCGAGTTCTGTACCGGCTGGATGCCGATCGGCGGCATGTACGACTTCGACGGTGGCTTGAAACAAGTCCACGCGGCGTGCAAGAAGCGCGGCCGCGATCCGGCAGAGGTCACCCTCGGCATGTTTTTCGCCATGGCCCCCGCCGACAATGACCCGCTCAAGGGACTGGCCGACAAGGGCGTGACCCGCGCCATTTTCCCCGTACCGGCCGCCAGTGCTGAGGTCGTGCTGCCCCTGCTCGATAAGTACGCGAAACTCATCTGAGTCGCCCACCGGATGCGGGCCCCAGCGGCCCGCATCCTCGCTTACGGTGAGTCCGCGCAGCGGCGCCGTTTCCCCTCATTTCGATTTAATCTACTATTCAGTTCAGTATCTAAACTGGACTGGAGCTAGTCCTTATGCGCCCTCTCCATCATTCCTGGCTCGCCCTGCTGGCACTGCTGGCCGTGACCGGCTGTAGTGCGCCGCCGCCGCCCGTCAGCGGCCCGCGACCCGTCGTCGTCGAAGCGCCCCGTCCCGCGCTCGGTCCCGGCGCCGGCGAGGTCTTGCCCGGCGCTATCCATGCACGGGTCGAAGTGGATCTGTCGTTTCGCGTCGCCGGCAAGGTTGCGGCGCGCAAGGTCGACATGGGTGCCCATGTCGCACGCGGCACCGTACTGGCGATCCTTGACCCGCTCGATGCACGCCTCAATCTCGCCGCCGCTCGCGCCGGCGTGGCGGCTGCCGAGGCGAACCTGACCCTCGCCCGCGCCGAGCAGCAGCGTTACCAGGACCTGCGCGCGCGCAGCTTCGTCGGCCAGTCGCAACTCGATCAGCGCCTCAATCTCACGCGCCTCGCGCAGGCCCGTCTGAGTCAAGCCGAGAGCCAGTACGATCTGGCCGCCAACCAGTCCCGCTACACCCAGCTCACCGCCGATGCCGCCGGTGTCGTCACCCAGATCATGGCCGAGCCCGGCAATGTGGTCAGCGCCGGTCAGCCGGTGGTGCGCTTTGCCGCCGACGGCGAGCGGGAAGTCCATGTGAGCGTGCCCGAGGGACGGCTGGATGCGCTGCGTCAAACCGCGCGTATCGCGGTCGAGGTCTTGAGCAATCCCGGTCATCACTATCAGGGTCGCGTGCGCGACATCGATCCCCAGGCTGACACCGCCACGCGCACCCATCTTGCCCGCGTGACCCTGGTCGACGCCGACGAACACGTACAGCTGGGTGCCACCGCCACGGTCTTGTTGAGTGCCGAGGCGACGGCGAACAGCTTCCGTTTACCAGCCACCGCGCTAGCTAGCGTCGCTACCGGGCGTCCCGCAGTGTGGCGGATCCGCCAGGGCAAGCAGGGCGCAACGGTGGAGGCGGTGCCAGTAGAAGTGCTGCGCTACCTGGATGGCGAAGTGCTGATCAGCGGCCCCCTCAGCAGCGAAGACCGTCTGGTGACCGCCGGTGTGCATCGCCTCAGCGCCGGCATGGCGGTGCAGGCCATTGAGCGCACGGCCAGAGCCGCGCTGTAAGTCCGCGCAGCGATGTCGCGTTTCAATCTGAGCGCCTGGGCGCTCGCCAACCGCCCACTCGTCACCTACTTCATGGTGCTGCTCGGTGCGCTTGGTGTGTGGTCCTATTTTCACCTTGGCCAGTCGGAAGACCCGCCCTTCACCTTCCGCATCATGGTCGTGCGTACCACCTGGCCCGGCGCGACCGCCGACGAAGTCGACCGCCTGGTGACCGACAAAATCGAAGCCAAGCTGCAGGAACTCTACGCGCTGGACTACCTGCGTTCCTATTCGCGGCCGGGCGAATCGCAAATCTTCGTCATTTTTCGCGAAGACCTGCCGGCCGGCACCATGCCGGAAAACTACTACCAGGTGCGCAAGAAGATCGGCGACATGCGCCACACCCTGCCCCACGGCATCGTCGGGCCGTCGTTCACCGATGAATGCGCCGACACCTTCGGCAACATCTACGCTCTGCAGGGTAAGGACTTCACCTACGCCGAGCTGAAAGACTACGCCGAGCGCGTTCGCGATCGGCTGCTCCGCATTCGCGACGTCGCCAAGGTCCAGTTCCTCGGCTTGCAGGAAGAACGCATCTATATCGATATCAGCAATAGCCGACGCGCCAAACTCGGTATCCCACCGCGACTGATTGCCGACACCGTCGCCCAACAGAATGACGTCGTCAGCGCCGGCTCGCTCGATACCACCAGCGACAAGATTTTCGTGCGCGTGGGTGGCGGGCTGACCACGGTCGAAGACGTGCGCAATCTGCCCATTCAGTACGCCGGTCGCAGCTTTCGCGTCGGCGACGTAGCGACGGTCTATCGCGGCTACGAAGACCCCCCCGCACCGCGCGTCCGTTTTAACGGTGAGCCGGCCATCGGTATCGCAGTGTCGATGGACCAGGGCGGCGACGTCATTCGCCTCGGCCAACGGCTTGATGCCGAACTCGCGCAGTTGAACCACGATGTGCCGCTAGGCATGCGTCTCGCGCGTATCGCCGATCAGCCCCTCGCGGTCAGCGACTCGATCACGGAGTTCGTGCGCGCACTCGCCGAAGCGGTCGTCATCGTGCTGGTGGTGTGCTTTGTGTCACTGGGAGTACGCACCGGCCTGGTGGTGGCACTGTCCATTCCGCTGGTGTTGGCGATGACCTTCGCCGCCATGGTTTACTTCAACATCGGTTTGCACAAGACCTCGCTCGGTGCACTGGTGATTGCGCTGGGCCTGCTGGTTGACGACGCCATCATCGCGGTCGAGATGATGGCGGTGAAGCTCGAAGAAGGCTTCGACCGTATCCAGGCCGCAAGCTTCGCCTATTCCAGCACGGCTTTCCCGATGCTGTCCGGCACTTTGATCACGGCCGCTGGCTTTTTGCCTATCGCTACCGCCAAGAGCGCCACCGGCGAATATACCGTGGCGATATTCCAGGTAACAGTCATCGCGCTACTGCTGTCGTGGGCAGCGGCGGTGCTGTTCGTGCCCTTGTTGGGCTATGTGCTGTTGCCGGAAAAAGGCCTGTCGGCAGACGGCGCACCCCATGATGAACACGCCGTTTACCACACTAAGTTTTACAACCGCTTTCGCGCACTCGTGCAGTTCTGTGTGCGCCGTCGCTGGCTGACCATCATCGCTACGATAATGATATTCGCGGCCAGCGTGGTGCTGTTCAGCACCGTGCCGCAGCAGTTTTTCCCGGACTCCACCCGTCTTGAGCTGCTGGTCGATCTGAAACTGCCCGAGGGCGCATCCATTGCCCAAACTGACGATGCCACCCAACGCCTGGAGGCCGTACTGAAAGCGTTGGATGATGTCGACAGTTACACCGCCTACGTCGGTAGCGGTGCACCGCGTTTCATTCTGCCGCTGGATCAGCAATTGCCGGCCCAGAGCTTCACGCAGTTCGTGCTCAATACCCACGACTTCGCCGCGCGCGAACGCGTGCGTCAAGTTTTGCTGGAGAAATTTCCGATCTTGTTTCCCGATCTGCGGTGGCGCGTCAACCGCATCGAAAACGGTCCGCCGGTCGGCTATGTGTTGCAGTATCGCGTGTCGGGCCCGGATCGCGCGGTGGCCGGTGCCGAAGCCGAGAAATTAGCGGCCCTGCTGCGCGCCAATCCCTATGCCGCCGGCATCCATCTCGACACCGCCGAGAAATCCAAGATGATCCACGTCAGCATCGACCAGGACCGCGCCCGCGCGCTGGGCGTCAGCACGTCCGATGTCGGGCAGATGCTTGGCGCCTCGATCAATGGCCTGGTGCCTTCGACCTATCGCGAAGACAACGAACTCATCGACATCGTGCTGCGCGGCCCACCCCAGGAACGGCGGCGCCTGGAGTTGATCGGCAGTGTGTCCATTCCAACCGCGAGCGGCGCCAGTATCCCCCTCGCGCAAGTCGCCAATATCGAATATCGGTTTGAAGACGGCATCCTGTGGCGCCGCAACCGCATTCCAACCGTAACGGTACGCGCCGACATCTACGCCAACATTCAACCGCCGGAAGTCGTGGCGATGCTCGCGCCTGACATAGCACGCATCGCGCAACAACTGCCGCGCGGCTATCGTCTCGAACTGGGCGGCACGGTTGACGAAGCTGGCAAAGGCCAGAACAGCGTGATGGCCGGCATGCCGCTATTCCTGCTGGCGGTGTTAACGGTACTGATGCTGCAGCTACGGAGCTTTTCCCAGACTGTGATGGTCTTTCTCACCGCGCCGCTCGGCATCATCGGCGTCGCCATCTTCCTCCTGCTGTTCCGCCAGCCCTTCGGCTTCGTCGCCATGCTCGGCACCATCGCTCTGTTCGGCATGATCATGCGCAACAGCGTCATTCTCATCGATCAGATCCGCCAGGATCTGGAACAGGGCCGCGCACCTTTCGACGCCGTGGTCGAAGCCACCGTGCGACGCTTTCGGCCCATCGTGCTGACCGCCTTGGCGGCGGTGCTGGCGATGATTCCGCTCTCTCGCAGTGTGTTCTTCGGGCCGATGGCGGTTGCCATCATGGGCGGCTTGATTGCAGCGACGGTGATGACGCTATTGTTCCTGCCGGCCTTGTATGCGGCGTGGTTCAAGGTGCCGCGGGGGACGGCCTAGGGCGACAGCATCGCGGACTGCGTTGGCGCCGCGCCCAGATAGCTGCCCGCGCGCTGCTCAGCGTCAGTTTTCTGTGCAGTGCTCAAAGAATTACCGAGTTCGGCGAGATTCGTACTGGCCAGCCCCTGGCCATGGCTGGCAGCGGCGCTGAATAGCGCGTAGGCCTCGACTACATCTGTGTCGACACCACGGCCGAGGGCGTAGAGATAACCGAGATTCAAAGCGGCCTCGGCACTCCCCTGCGCCAGCGCCTGGCGATACCAGCGCACGGCGCGCGTGGGATCGCGCGGCCAGTTGCTGCCCGCCTCGTAGAGCATGGCAAGACTGAGTTGCGCCGCACGCGACCCGCCTTCGGCGGCGCGTTCATAGAGCAGACGCGCCATGTCAGCGTTGGCGCCGATGCCCTGACCAAGGCGATAGAGCCGCGCCAGATTGTAGGTGGCGGGCAGGTAGCCGAGGGCCGAAGCACGCTGATAAGCGGCGACCGCCTCACCATAGGATTGTTGGCGACCGCGGCCGCGCTCGTGCATGCGGCCGATGGCAAAGATAGCCTCTTCCGCATTCTGCTCGGCGGCACGACGGAACCACCCATAGGCGTCGTTATCGCTGCGGATCACGCCACGCCCGTGGTAGTACATACGACCAAGCTGCAATTGCGCCTCGACGTCACCGTGCTCGGCATAGGCTTGCAGGCGCGTGACGGCCGCAGCGACGCCATGCAAGGCAGCGCGCCCGAACCAGTCGCGCGCCGCGGCCTTGTCGCCCTTGCTGTCGGAACGAACGTCGAAGGCTTCGGCGAGACGCAACTCGGCGGCTCCGTGGCCCTGCTCGGCACTCTTGTGATACCAGGCCAGCGCCTGATTGGCATCGGGCGGGACACCTTCGCCGCGTTCGTACAACCCGGCCAGCGTGAACTGAGCACGGGCATCGCCGTCGGCGGCAAGCTGGGCAAAACGATTCAATGCCTGTTCGTGACGGCCGTCCTGCAGCGCCAGCTTGGCATCCTCGTAGGCACCCGCCCACACCGCAGGCAGCACCAGCACCAGTACAATCAACGCCCACCATGGCAGCGATTTACATCTCATGACCCACATTAGCGACCACCGCCCGCCGTCACTCCAGCCGCGTGCCAGTGCGGCTCGATGAAACTTACTGCCCTGCTGGACACCCTCCCCGCGCCGTGGTGGCGCCTGCTGGCCTGGCTGGACGTGGTCATCGTGCTGAGCTTGTCGCTGCTGTCGCTGCCTGTGCCTGAGCAACTGGAATTCTGGAATTCAGACAAGTTGGTCCACATCGCCATGTACGCCAGTCTCATGCTGTGCTTCAGCCGTGGCTACAGCCGCCGGCGCTGGCCGTGGATCGCCTGCGCGCTGGCCGGTCTCGGCTTAAGCATCGAATATCTGCAAAGTCTGACGCCCACACGCCACGCCTCGCTGCTCGATGAGTGTGCCAACGTCTCCGGCATCGCTATTATGCTGTGGAGCGTGATGCGCGCGCCCGACGCCGCCTCCCATGCGCCTAGAAATCGATCAGATCAGAAGCACCCATGAGCAATTCCATGCAAGACCAGCGCCCTCTCGCCGGCATGCGCGTCATCGAAGTCGGCCAGCTGCTGGCCGGCCCCTTCGCCGGCACCATCCTCGGCTATTTCGGCGCCGAGGTGATCAAGATCGAGCCGCCCGAGGGCGGTGACCCGATCCGTGGCTGGCGCGAGGTACGTAACGGCACCTCGCTGTGGTGGGCGAGCCTCGCGCGTAACAAGAAATGCGTGACCCTCGACCTGCGCACCGAGCGCGGCCGCGAATTACTCGCCGAGCTGGCCGCCAAGGCCGATGTGTTGGTGGAGAATTTCCGCCCCGGGGTCATGGAGAAATGGGGTCTCGGGCCTGAGACCCTCAAGCTGCGCAATCCAGGGCTCATCTACGCGCGCATCTCGGGCTATGGCCAGACCGGCCCCAACGCCCCCAAGGCCGGCTTCGCCTCGGTGTGCGAGGCCTATGGCGGCTTCCGCTATGTGAACGGTTTTCCCGGCCAGCCGCCGGTCAGACCCAATCTTTCCATCGGCGATACCCTGGCCGGCCTGCATGCTGCGCTCGGCGTGTTGCTGGCCTATATCGGTCGGCAGAAGGACGGTCAGGGTCAGGTGGTGGATGTCGCGATCTTCGAGGCGGTGTTCAATCTGCTCGAAGCCGTCATTCCTGAATACGACGGCAACGGTGTGATCCGCCAACCCTCGGGCTCGACCCTGACCGGTATCGTGCCCTCCAATACCTACCGCTGCAGCGACGACAAGCTGATCGTGATCGGCGCCAACACCAACCCCATGTTCAAGCGTCTGGTCGAAGCGATGGGCGAGCC
>JANLSI010000484.1:0-3165 GCA_031362345.1 Pseudomonadota bacterium | reverse complement strand
ATCCCAGCTGTCATTGGCGCTCAACGCCAATAGCCCTTCATCGACTGCCGCCAACGCCACTTCCGCGCCGGGCGCGAGGGTGCCACCGTCGGCGCGCTTTACATCGATCTCGACATGGGCGGTGTCGCGCACTTTATAGACGCTCTGGGTCGCTTTGACTTCAACCTCCAGGCGATGGGGCTTCCAGCCGACCTTGATGCGGCCGATGCCCAGTCGATAGGCTGGCTTGCCGAGATCCACCAGCGCCGTCGGTAGTGCGCCATCCACCGCCCACGGCAGTTTGAAATAACGCACCACTGTGCCGAGCGCTGACTGCAACCAGCTCACGCGACCGCGCACCACCAACACCGAGACATAAACATTGGGTGCGTAGTTGGCCTTGATTGGCACGCTCACCAGCGGCTCGTGACCGTCGAGTTCCGTGACGAAGCTATCCAGCACGCCTTCGCGCTCGACCGTCACCAACGCGGTGGCATGACGGAACGGCATGCGCACCTGAAAGCGTGCGGTGTCGCCTGCCTCGTATTCTTTCAGCTCGGGCAGGACATCGATGCGATCGGCATTGCCAGGCTTGAACCACCATTCATCATCGCCCGCCACCCACGCCGTAGTGCTGGCGAGCGCGCTATTGCCGGCGCCATCCTCGGCGCGTGCGCGCAGCACCAGTTCGCCACTGGCACCCGGTGCAATATCGCAGGACAACTGACCGTGGGTGTCGGTCTTGCCACTACACACAGCAGCGATGGCCTTGATGTTGCTGCTCGATTCATAGGCATAGAAGCCGCCGATCAGACGCTTGCGGTAGGACGAACGTTCACGCTGAAAAAGGCTTACCTCGACCGGCTTGCCAAGCACCGGCTTACCCTTCAGATCGAGCGCGGCGACATGGAAACGCAGCTTGTCGCGTGTACCAGCCCAACCCTCGACTTTCAAACCCAGGGCAATGGCCGCCGGCCACAGCGGCACGCGGGTCGAGGTCGCGAGTCGTTCGCCATTGGCATCCTGATAGTCGAGTTCGGCAACCAGGGTGCGCGCACCGCTGGCTGCCGCCAGGCCCGGCACGGTGACACGCACGCTGCCGTGATCGTCGAGCTTCAAGTCCTTGACCGTCACCGCCTGTGCCGCACCGCCCGATCCCTGCCCACGATAGGCGCCGAACTGACTGAGGTAATAGGCGAAAGGATCGCCATCGTCTTGCTCGTCGGTGCTCGGTCCGGCCTGGATGTCAGGCCCGCCGAAAGTGAAATCTTCGTAGTGCTTGAAGGCCATGGTGCGCGCTTCGAGCTGGGTGCGCAGCTTGACTGCCGCATTGCCAGCGCCGCCGCCCGACAGATAACCAACATAAATATCGAGCGGCACCTCGGCTGGATTGATCAGCGCCGTGGCGGGCGCCTGCACGACGGCCTTCATCGATGCTACGCGAAATTGTTCAACGCGGAATTTGCTCGTGGTGGTGCTCCACAATTCGCGACCGTCTTGTTTGGTCAACAGCCGCACTTCGTATTCGCCGAGCTTCGCCTCAGCGGGGATGGTCCAGTTGGATACGGCCACACCGTTGGTGTCGAAACTGACGGGCACGACGACGCGCTCATCGCTGCCGAGATGCACCACACTCGCCTCGACAGCGGCACTGGCTTGGGCGGGCCGCGCGAAACCCTGGCCACCGTGCTGGCGCAGGAAGTGTTTCATCGACACCGTCTCGCCGGCGCGGAACAAAGTGCGGTCGAGCACGGTGTGGGCGAGCGTCGCGTTGCCGTCATAGCTGACCGGCATGCTGAAATCCTGTGGCGCAATGCCGTCATGCCATTGCGAGAGGGCGAAGCTCATGTCCTCGGCCAAGCGCGCGGTGACGATCAAAGGCGGCGGCGCCCACGATTCGCAATAGCTGTTGCCATGGGGATTGCCGAGGGTGGTTTCGATATGGGCGATGCCATCGGCGCCGGTGGCACCAGACCAGCGCTTCTCGCCCGAGCAATAGTCGGCGACTTCGATCTGCGCGCCAGCGACCGGCTGGCCGTCAGCGAGACGCGTGACCCACACCAGCGAGGTCTCACGTCCCCACTGAAAATGCACCGCCAGATCAGTGACCAGGGCGGCGGTCGCAACATAGCGTGGCTGGCGGCGACCGAGCAGCGCCGCGCCGAGTTCCTTGCTCGCCAGTTCGACCACGTAGAAGCCGGGCTTGGCGAGCGGAATACCGATCACCTGAAAACTGTGGTCGCCAGCGGGATTGGGCAGGGTGAAGGACTGGGTGGGATCGTTCGTACCAAACACTGAGCTCGCGCCGGTGGTCTCGTGCCAGCTCGACTTGCCCTGGTCGTCGACCTGCCAAACACCGGTGGGCGCCATGGCCTGTTCGACACGTCGCATCCAGCCGCCGATGACAGTGCCGTCCGTGACGCGCAAGGCCTGCGCGACATTGGCCGCCAAGGGACCGATCTGCTGCCCTGGCAGGACCGTTTCGAGCTTGCGCAAGGTCACCGGCAGCACACCGCCGGTACGCGCTTCGATAATGCCGAATTCGGCACCGAACTTGGCGAGCGGCGGATAGGCATCGAGCTTGATGGCGAGCGGAAAGCGCGCGAGGTTGTCCGGCACACGCTCGGCGTCGTCCTTGAAGTCCGCCGGCAAGCTGACTTTCAAAGTGCCGTGCGCGGCAAACGGCGGCGCGAAACTCAGTTCTTCGACCGTGACCGTAGCCGGCGTAGCAGCGTCCGGCATATGGTGCTTGCCAGTCTCGTCCACCATCTGAACCTGCATGGCGCGCGCGCGTGGCACCGGTGACGAGAACAGCACGCGCACCGGCAGCAGCGGCAGACAGTCGGCGCGCGCATTGACGCGTTCACACTCGACGCGCACGTTGAAAGCCGCGCGGGTATGAAAAGCGAGGCTTTGCTCTTGCGCAGTGGCGATGCCACGGGTGGTCGCGATACCTGCGCCCCACACCAGGCGCACATCGCTATCGGGTGGCAACTGCCGATGACAACGCGCCACCAGCAATTGTTGTTCGGCCACTTGCAGGTCTTCGCGCTTGAGCTTCTCGATGCTCTGGCGACCGCTTTTCCACAGGATGGAAAAATACTGATAACCAAGTGCACGCCGTTGCGCGAGTACCGCCGCGCGCTCCTCGCTGATCAAAATATCTAGCGGCACGCGCTCGGCGAC
>JANLSI010000081.1:0-2342 GCA_031362345.1 Pseudomonadota bacterium | reverse complement strand
AGATGGGCGCGATCGGCCAGCCCGGTCAAGCTCGGCGTGTAGACGCGCCAGCCCTGGGTGCGCAGCGGCTCGGCTACGCGACGCCAACACCAACCCCCGTGAAAGCCGCCATGGACAAAGATCACCACCGGCGCTGGACTGCTCATGGTGGGCAGCCCGCGTCACGCGCAGCCGCTCGTGCCGCATCGAATTTCAAGGGCAGGCGCACCATGTGCCGCGTGCTGCCGGTTTCATATTCAGGCACGAAGTCTGGCCCGGCGCTGAAGTCGGGAATGCATTTCAGGAATTCCTCGTAGCCGACCCGCAGCACGATCCGCGCCATGTTCACTACGCCGAGGAACAGACGCAGGAATTCATCGAGCACCTGCGGGATCAGTGACGGATCTGAAACCAGACACGTTCTATCTTCGGCACGGGTAGCGAGATGGTGAAGGCCACCGGAGAAGCCATAGCCGGTGGTGCCGATGCCGCCGATGGTGAGCTGACGGAGCGTGCCGACTTCGCTGCGCGCGACCGGGCATTGAGCGTGCAGATCCGCCACCACCTCGTCCCAGCGTTCGCTCAGTTCGGGATCAGTCAGATCGAAACCGCTACGGTAGTCGGGCTTGAAGGGTTCCATGACAGGGTCTCGCAAGGGTTGGCGGTGGAGCTTAGGCGCTGCCCGGCTTGGCGCCAAGTGACTCACATAGCTTTTCAAAGTAACGATCAGACGCGCGAGCATCCATACCGCCCCGCCAGCGTCGCGTCGGTCTCTCAATGCCGCTATCCTAGCGCCCTGTCTGCCAGTGCCCCGCCCAGGCGCGCAACCGGAGAACGCCGATGCCCGATGATCGCTCGATCATTTTCGCTAGGATCCTGCGCAACCCCATCCGGTCTTCGCTCCCCTGCGAACATCCTCAGACCCGTGAGCGCGACTGAGGCGGTCGCAGTCTTGTCCTTCCTCGATCAACGCCGGCTCGCCATGCTTGCACGCATGGGCGTCGAAGTATGGCAAGAGCGCGGCGCGGCGACTGACGATGGCCTGCCAGTCAACGGGGTCGATGAGATTGCAACGCCAGTACCCGCCCAGCCGTCGGTCGTGCGCACTGACTGGCCTGCGCCGGCCACGCTGGACTGGACGGCACTGGCGGCCTGTGTCGCCGATTGCACGCGCTGCGAATTGCATCAAGGCCGCACCCAGACCGTGTTCGGGGTGGGCGACCGCGCCGCCCGCTGGCTGGTGATCGGCGAGGCGCCGGGCGCCGAGGAAGACAAGCGTGGCGAGCCCTTTGTGGGGCGCGCCGGCGCTTTGCTCAATGCCATGTTGGCCGCCATCGGCTTGCCGCGCGAAGCGGTCTACATTGCCAATATTCTGAAATGCCGGCCGCCGCATAACCGCGACCCCAAGCCTGCGGAAGTGCTGGCTTGCGCCGCCTATCTGGAGCGCCAGATAGCCCTGATCCAACCCACCATCATTCTTGCAGTAGGGCGGATCGCAGCGCAGAATCTGCTCAAAGTAGACACGCCGATAGGACGGTTGCGCGGCCAGCTGCACCATTACGGAGATCGGTCGATACCGGTGGTCGTGACCTATCACCCCGCCTATCTGCTGCGCTCCCCAAGCGAGAAAGCCAAGGCTTGGGATGATCTGCGCTTGGCGCTCAAGTGCTATCGCGAGCAGGAAGGCTTGCCGTCATGAGCGCTATGCTCAAACCCGATACCGCCACCATCCGTCCCATGCTGGACGAGGATCTCGACGTCGTACACGACATTGAGCAGCGCGCTTACGAGTTCCCCTGGTCGGCGAGTATCTTTTCCGATTGCCTGCGGGTCGGCTACTGTTGCTGGGTGCTGGATACCGGTGCCGGGTTGGTGGGCTACGGCATCATGTCGGTGGCGGTCGAAGAGAGTCATGTATTGAATGTCTGCGTGGCGCCCGAGGCCCGTCGTCAGGGTCTCGCACGGGCCATGATGGCCCATCTGCTGCACACCGGCGCCGAGCATGGGGCGCGCATTGCCTATCTCGAAGTGCGGCCGTCCAATGCCGGCGCGCTGAAAATGTATCTCGATCTCGGCTTTCGCCATGTCGGCACGCGTCGCGCCTACTATCCGGCGCGTAATGGTCGCGAAGACGCCTTTGTGCTGAGCCTGCCCTTGGTGCCCAAGCACGCGCCTGCGTGAGTTGAACAGGCCTGGCTTAGCCGCTAGCCTAGGAGTGTGTCGGACTTAGGGAATCGTCGCGAGGCGGTGGGAGAGCGAGGACAGATGTGCGCGCATTCGAGGCGAATAGTGGGTCTATTTAACGAGAATGCGCGCACATATGGACCGCTATCCCAGCGTCGCAGCAGATTCATCCTAAGTCC
>JANLSI010000867.1:0-3524 GCA_031362345.1 Pseudomonadota bacterium | reverse complement strand
CGACCTATCAGTTGCCGATCGACGATCGCACCAGCTATGGCGAAGTCTACCTGCATGCGCGCATCACCGGGGCGCTGGGCGGGCGCGCCGCCGAGCGACTGATCTATGGCATCGTCACCAGTGGTGCCGAAAACGATTTGCAACAGGTCACCGACATTGCTCGGCATATGGTGTTGCGCTGGGGCATGAGCGCCAAGCTTGGACCGATCAGCTTCGTCGCACCCGAGGACGAAGGCCTGCCACCGGCCTTCCAGCAGCAACCCTATAGCGAAGCGACGGCCGAACTGATCGATGCCGAGGTACGCCGCATCGTCGACGATAGCGACCAGCAAGCAGAGCGGCTGCTGGCCCTGCATCGCGACAAGCTCGATGCCCTGGCCGCTGCCTTGCTGCTGGCGGAATCCATGAATGCCGACGAGATCTACGCGGCGGTCGGGCTAGTCCGGCCAACGGAGGCCGCCGTGGTACCCGCGCTCAGCGAGCCGGCCTAGCAGGCTGGGACGAAGGCCGCTGCGCAAAAACGCAATCAGCGTGCCTTGCCGCGCTCCGTGGAGCCATGCAGATAGGGCAGCAGTCGCTCGGTTTCCTTTCTAACCACCGCATAGCATTCGCAGCTCAAGGTCTCCAGACGCGCTCGGTCGAGCACGGTGATATGGCCGCGGCTGTACTCGATCACGCCCAGACGCTGCAGCTTGCCGGCCGCGTCGGTCACACCTTCACGGCGCACGCCGAGCATATTGGCGATCAACTCCTGGGTCATGACCAATTTATTGTCCGGCAATCTATCGAGCGACAGCAGTAGCCATCGGCACAACTGTTGATCAATCGAATGATGCCGGTTGCACACCGCGGTTTGCGCCATCTGGGTGATGAGCGCCTGGGTGTAGCGCAGGATGAGCAAGAGCAGATTGCCATGGCGACTGAACTCGTCTTTGAGCAGTTGTCCTGGCAGTCGATAAGCCGAGCCGGCGCTCTGCACGATGGCCCGACTGGGCGTGCTCTCGCCGCCCATGAAAACCGCCACGCCGACCAGACCCTCATTGCCGACCACTGAAATCTCGGCCGAGGCGCCCGACTCCATCACATACAGCAGGGAGACAATGGAGTCGGTAGGGAAGTAGACATAGCGCAGCGCGTCGCCGGATTCGTACAGCACCTTACCGAGCGGCATAGGGATCAGCTCAAGCACGGGGAATATACGCGTCTGCACTTCTGCCGGCAGCGCGGCGAGAAGATGATTCAGTATCGGCAATTGCATGTTGGATCCATCGATATATCCAACGCTCGGCACGAATTCCGCTAAGAAATCAGGCCGCCGTTAGCCGGCAATACCACCGCTATCTTTCGGTGGGCGCCCAGGCGCGGGGGATAGTTGTAATCACCTCAAGCGTAGTCTACGGGTAACTTATTACTATGGCGTTGCACATTTCGTCCCTCTGTACGCTATCGCACGGAGCATAGCAATGGAAGTGCTACGTGTGTTAAAGCACAGAGCACAATCCCATTAGGTCTCAAAGTTCTAAGGATGGGAAGAAGCACCACACAAGGACAGGCCTTGCCGCGCATGAGCGCTGGCGCATCTCGAGCTGCGACCTGCGAGGTGCTGGTCATCAGTCCCTCGGCGACGATGGTGGAGCGGGTCGTGGTCAATCTAGCCCCGACAGCGGAGATCCGCTGTCAAGTGACCGTCGCGACCGACGTGGAGTCCGCACTGCCGCTGCTTGCGGCACGTCACTTCGCGGCCCTGCTCTACGATTGGAGTGCCCGAGACGCTGACCATCGCGAGCGCTGCGGTATCCTGCGCGCGGCTGGACCTGGGACGGCCATCATCGTCCTGGCGAGGGACGACGATCAGTCCCAAGCCCTCGATGCGCTGCGCTGTGGCGCACAGGATTATGTGCTGCCGACCGATTTCTCTCCCGATCGGCTGCCACGCCTGGTGCACAGTGCCATAGAGAGAAAAGCGCTTGATAGCGCAGACGAAGATCGGGTGCGACACGCCGCCATTACCCTCGACTCCATCGGCGACGCGGTGCTGAGTAGCGACATTGATGGACGTGTCAGCTATCTCAATCGGGTCGCCGAGACCATGACGGGCTGGACCTCCAGCGATGCGATCGGTAAGCCGACCGCGGTGGTCTTCAACATCATCGACGAAGTGACCCGCCGCCCAGCACAGGACCCCCTGCTACGCGCCTTGCACGAAAATCGCACGGTCGCACTGACGCCCAACTGTCTGCTGGTGCGCAAAGACGGGCACGAATATCTGATCGAGGACTCCGCCGCGCCCATTCGCACCAAAGAGGGTCAGGTGGCGGGCGCGGTGATCGTTTTCCGCGATGTCAGCGGCCTGCGCGCGACCGTGCGCGACATGGCGCATCTCGCTCAGCATGACGCCCTTACCGACCTACCCAATCGATTGCTGTTCAACGAACGACTGGCCAATGCCGTCGTACTGGCGCGACGATACCAGCGCCAGTTTGCACTGCTATACCTCGATCTCGACGGCTTCAAATGCATCAACGATACGCTTGGCCATGGGCGCGGCGATCTGGTCCTGCGCTCGGTGGCGCATCGATTGGTCGATGGCGTGCGTGCCTCCGACACCGTGTGCCGACAAGGCGGCGATGAGTTCGTCGTTCTGCTCAGCGAAGTGGAGGGGGCTGCGGACGCGGCGGCCAGCGCTGCGGCGATTCTACGTACCCTGGCCGCACCCCATGATATCGACGGTCACCAATTAGGGGTTACAACCAGCATCGGTATCAGCCTCTACCCCAGGGATGGTCGCGATGTCGCGAGCTTGCTGCGTTGTGCTGATAGCGCGATGTACCGGGCCAAGCGCGACGGTCGTAACAGGTATGCCTTCTTCACGGCCAGTTGAGTGGCTGCATTGTGTGTCGGCATGGGAATTGCGCCCGCCTGTCATGCGTGCAGGACGTAATAAGTGACCACCGCAATGAGGACGATAAATACAATCATGACGGTGCTCGTGCTTTAGTTACTGCGGCTGCTGGGCCAAGGCTCTCGGGCATTCGGGCGCTGTGTAGCGATGCGCGGCAGCGCGCGATGTGTACCAGACCGCGCTGGGTGCCGGGATTGCACCGGACCAGCGCGGCGCGAGGCTTTGACTATTGGGCGCTGACCGCTTGGTCGCGCGTCTTCCAGGATTCCCCATCGGCACTCGGCGGCCCTGCAGCCTCGCCGACCACATGAAACTCGACGCGTCGATTCTGGAAGCGACCCTCTTCGGTTTCATTGGACGCGATGGGCTGACTCTCACCCTTGCCGGCGGTGCTGAGCCGTCCTGCGGCAATGCCGTGTTGCACGAGGTAGGCCTGCACCGCGTTGGCGCGCCGCTCTGAAAGCTTGACGTTGTAGGCATCGCTACCGGTGCTGTCGCAATGACCTTCGATACGCACCGCGACATCGCGGGTCTCGCTCAGCGTCGCGACCGCCCGATCAAGGATGTCGCTGGAGCTGGGTTCAATGGCCGAGCTATCGAACTTGAAGTTGATGCCGGTCAG
>JANLSI010000795.1:0-7247 GCA_031362345.1 Pseudomonadota bacterium | reverse complement strand
GGCAAGATTGACCACGACCGTACGCGAGGCTGCAACGTAATCGGCGCTATCGGCGCCCGTGCCGCCGATCAGTCGATCGTTACCGGCGCCGCCCGAGAGCAGATCCGCGCCGACACCGCCATCCAGCACATCGTTGCCACTGGCACCATAGATTTTGTCGGCGCCGGCGAGCCCTGAAATGTGGTTGGCGAAACCATTACCGATCAGTTTGTCGGCGGCAGCCGAGCCCGTGGCGTTTTCATACTCGCCATAGAACCAGCGCAGATTTTGTGGACCACCGCCGGGATCACTGAGCCTGAACGCGTCCTCCGTACTCATCGCCACGCCGACCAGATGGGCTGCGCCGGTGATGGTCACGCCCATGTGCAGATACACGCCGGTCTTGTACAACGAGAGATCGATAGTGTCGACACCGCCTTTGTCGAAATAGACCCGATAGCCGGAATTACCGGCGCTGATGGTGTCGTCCCCCGCAGTCTGGGTGCCCGTGCCCTCCCCATAGGCCTGCTGCAGGGCGATGACGTCGAGGATCATGGGTGTGTGGGACTCGTCGGTCGGGCTGTCATCGGCATAGGACATGATGCTGAAATATTCTTTGTACATGTCCTCCTTAGTCGCGGTGTGAAAACCGAGCTTGGCGAAACCTAAGCTGCGTGTGGCGGCGTAGTCCGCAGTAATTTCCGGCTTGCCGGCGGTGTAATCGCTGTGGGGATGGGAGAGCCCCAGCGAATGCAGCAGTTCGTGCATGAGGGTGGAGCGGCTCGGCGTGCCGATAGCAAAGGTGGATTCGCTGAGGAAACTCTCGTTGACGAAGACATCGCCGGCGGCGCCGGCGTAGCCCAGGTCCTCGTCGGTGTCACCGCCCGCCAACCCGACCCAGCCGATATCGCCGCGCTTGATGAGCGAGATATCGATATCCGCCAGATCAGCGGCGCCGACTTCGGCCGGGTTGACGACCCTATTGCCAGCTATGGTGTCGATGTCACCCTGCCATTGAAAGTCGACGTTCACGAACTGCTGGATGAGGGTCAGGGTCTTTTCGATGTTCGTCAGCGTCGTAGGGGCCCACACTACTTCGGCCGCGCCATTGGTAAAGATTTCGGAGTAGAAGTGCAGGGAGGCCTGTTCGTCGACGGTAAAAGAATCGGACACCGAAACCCGGATTGCACCGCTATAGGTGTAGTTGGTGGCACCCACGGCGTCGAAATTGAACATCGCGCGGGCAATGGTCGTCGTCGGCGCGTAGGGGACAAAAGTGGCCATGGTGGACTCAGAGGGCTATCGGTGGTGGGGAGTACATCGCGGCGGCGGGCTTAGCGCTTAGACGGTGAAAAAGTCTAACGTATGATGACCTGCGGCCCTATTGCAGCGGCCCCTTGCTACCTCTCGAGTTCGCCGTTTCTAGAACAGGTACACATAGATCGATGAGCCACACATCACATCTCACGCCGGTTCTGGTTGGCATAGGCACCGCCAGCCGTCGCGAAGAAGACTGGACGGCAGCCCTCGAACCCATGGATCTGATGCTCGCAGCGGTGCAGGCCGCCGGTCACGACGCTGGCCACGCCGCGCTGCTGCCCGGCACGCAATATATCGGCGTGCCGCGCGGCCGCTGGAGCTACCGCAATCCAGCCGGCGCGATAGCCGCCAACATCGGCGCCCGGCATGCCACCACGGTGCTGGCCAGCGTCGGCGTGCTGCAACAGAGCTTGCTGGGAGAGGCCTGCGCGCGCATCGCACGGGGCGAGGCACACACCACCTTGATAGCCGGCGCCGATGCCGGGTATCGCCTGCTGCGTGCGCAGATCGCCGGGGTTACACCGCCCGAACGTGAGCAGGACGACGAGCCCGATCATTACCTCGCGCCCAAGGACGACCTATTTCACCCGGTTGAAACACGCGCCGGTTTCGACATGCCGGTCGGTCTCTACGCGATCATGGAGAGCGCTTTTCGCGCCCGTCACGGTTGGTCGGTGGGCGAACATCGCGATCGCCTGGCCGCTTTGTATGGAGATTTCGCCGCTATCGCCGCTGCCAACCCCCATGCCTGGCAACGCACGACACTGAGCACCGTCGACATCCGCGAAGCCACCGCACGCAATCCCATGCAGGCCTTTCCCTATACCCGCGCCCACTGTTCGACCTGGAATGTCGACCAGGCGGCGGCGCTCTTGTTCTGCTCCGAGGCGCGCGCGCTGGAACTCGGCATCGCGCGCAATCAATGGATCTACCCGCTCGCCAGCACCCAGTCCAATCACATGACGACCGTCAGCGCACGTGCCGATTTGAGCCTTTGCATCGGCGCGGATATCGCTGGCCAGGCGGCGCTCGCTGCCGGCGGACTCACCATAGACCAAGTCGATTTTCTCGAACTCTATAGCTGCTTCCCGATCGCAGTCGAAAGCTATGCCGAAGCGCTGAACGTCAACGCGCAGCGTGCGCTTACCATCACCGGCGGCATGGCCTTTGCCGGTGGCCCGTTCAATAACTACGTCTTGCAGGCCAGCTGCCGCGCCGCCGAACTGTTGCGCAGCCGTGGTCACGGTACGGCACTCATCAGCAGTGTCTCGGGCATGCTGACCAAGCAGGGCTTCGGCCTGTGGTCGGCGATGCCGGGTGCGCAGGGCTTCGTGCATGCGGACGTCAGCACTGCGGTCGCTGCGCTGGCCAAGACCTTGCCGGTACTCGATGAATACTTTGGCGTGGCCACCTTGGCCGGTTACACGGTGCTCCATGGCCGCGCCCAGGTCCCGCGCGCAGTGGCCCTGGTCGATACACCGAGCGGCCAGCGCGTGCTGACTGGCAGCGAAGATCCGGCGCTGATTGCGCGACTTGAAAGCGAGGAATACGTCGGCCGCGTGATGCGCGTCGACGGCACGCAGTTGAGCGAGGCAAAACTGCCATGACGAATCTTGAGCGCACGCCCGTGCTGGTCGGCATCGGCCTCGCCACGCAGCGCGAGGAAGATGCACGCCAGGCACTTGAACCTTTGGATCTGATGCTCGCAGCGGTGCAGGCGGCCGGTCACGACGCCGGTCACGACGCAGCGCTGGCTGGTGCGCAATACATCGCCGTACCGCGCGGCCGTTGGACATATCGCAATCCGGCCGGCGCAATCGCCGAGCGTATCGGCGCGCACCATGCCACCACGGTGCTGAGTAGTGTGGGTGTTCTGCAGCAGACATTGCTGGGTGAGGCGTGCGCACGTATTGCGCGCGGTGCAGCCCATACCACGCTCGTGACCGGTGCCGATGCTGGCTATCGCCTATTGCGCGCGCAGTTGGCCGGTATCGAATTGCAGGACCACGATCAGCACAACGATCCCGATGTCTTCATCGCGCCCAAAGACGAGCTCCGCCACGCCGTCGAGCTGCGCGCCGGA
The DNA here is from genome assembly GCA_031362345.1 of Pseudomonadota bacterium. GTDB lineage: Bacteria > Pseudomonadota > Gammaproteobacteria > JADJYF01. The sequence goes on along the minus strand of JANLSI010000795.1, from coordinate 3,865 downwards.
CTCAAAATGCCGGTCGGTCTGTACGCGATCATGGAAAGCGCCTATCGCGCCCGGCAGGGCTGGTCGGTCAGCGACCATCGCGATCGTCTGGCCAAGCTTTACGCACGTTTCAGTGCCATCGCAGCCGCCAATCCCCATGCCTGGCATCGCCAGCCCTATAGCGCCGCGCAGATCCGCGCAGCCGCCACGCATAATCCCATGCAGGCCTTTCCCTACACCCGCTTGCATGTCTCGACCTGGAATGTCGATCAGGCCGCCGCTCTGCTGTTCTGCTCGGCGGCGCGCGCCGAGGCACTCGGCATTCCACGCTCGCGCTGGATATACGCGCTGGCCAGCAGCGAATCCAATCACATGGTGCCAGTCTGCGCGCGGGCTGATCTATCGCGCTGCCCCGGCGCGCACATCGCTGCGCGGGCTGCCCTCAGCGGCGCCCAAGTCACCGTCAATGAACTCGATCTGGTCGAGCTCTACAGTTGTTTTCCGGTGGCGGTCGAAACCTATGCCGAGGCATTGGCGCTACCACTTGAGCGCGATCTCACGGTCACCGGCGGCATGCCCTATGCCGGTGGCCCCTATAACAACTATGTATTGCAAGCCACCGCACGCGCCGCCGAGCTGCTGCGCGCTCGCGCGCGGGGCCTCGCACTGGTTGGCAGCGTGTCAGGTGTGTTAACTAAACAAGGTTTCGGTTTATGGTCGATGGTGCCCGCCACGAGCCCCTTCGTGCATGCCGATGTCAGCCACGAAGTCGCCGTCGCGATCGACACGGTCGAGGTATTGGACAGCTTCCATGGCGAGGCTACAGTCGCCGGCTATACCGTGCTCCATGGCCGCGGCCAAACGCCACGCGGCGTGGCTCTACTCGATACTCCGAGCGGGCAACGCGTGCTCGCGAGCAGCGAAGACGCGCGCTTGGTCGCGCGCATGCAGAGCGAGGAATGGGTCGGCCGCACGCTGCGGGTCGCTGGCATTGCGCTCGGTTAGCGTGACCAGCGCGGACGAATTCGTCGTCCGGTCGAAGGTCCGAATGAATTCGGACCCACAGAAGATCGCGCGGCATACACTTTCATCGCCCTTGCAATTGAATGGCCAGCCATTCGGCGATATCGCGATTGGCGCGTTTGGCGATAGCCGTACCGGGTGTCAGGCCGTCGAAGCCGTGGGGCGCGCCGGGATAAACATGCAGCTCGACCGGCACGCCGGCATGGCGCAGGCGGTTGGCGTAGTCGATATCCTCGTCGGCGAAGCCATCGAGCGCGCCGACCGAGATATAGGTCGGCGGTAGACCACGCAGATCCGTCGCGCGCGCAGCGGCGGCGTAATGAGGCACGTCGTTGTTGTTCATATCACCGAGGTAGCTGTCCCAGCCATAACGGTTCGCATTCGGCGGCCAGACCGGGTCGTTCCAGCCGCTGGAGACCGTGATCTGACGGTCGTCGATCATCGGGTAGATGAGCGCCTGGAAAGCGACTGGCATCTCGCCGCGGTCCCGCACCAACAGCGCCAGCCCCGCCGCAAGACCTGCGCCGGCACTCGCGCCACCGATACCGATGCGGGTAGCGTCGATGCCAAGTTCTTGGGCGTGGGCGTGCACCCACTTCAGGCCCGCGTAGCAGTCCTCAAGCGGGCCAGGATATTTCGCTTCCGGCGCGAGCGCGTAGTCCACTGACACGCCCACACACCCCAGCCGCGGACACCAACGGTCGAAGCGCGGGTCATCACCGATATTACTGCCGAGAATCAGGCCGCCGCCATGCATCCAATAAATGCAAGGCCGTTGGCCACTGGCGCTCTTGTCGCGATGCACGCGCACACTAACGGGCGGCCGTTCAGGCACGGCGTGATCACGGCGTTCAACAGCATCCGACAGCGGCGGCAACGGTACTGCGGCGAGCCGTTCGCGGATGCTCAGCAAGCGTGCGTCCGATAATTCCCCAAGTCGCAGATCGAGTGCCACCAGGGCCTCGGCCACTTCCGGATCGATCAGGGTCATGACATCGAGCTTGGCGGTCATCGGGCGTGTGCCTCGGGTAATGTTAGCTTTACACTGCGTCGACTGTGGCAGCGAATTGCGTGAGATCAATGCTCTCGCTCACCATCAAGTCGGTGCGCTTCATGAACTTCGGCTCGAAAAACCACAGCAGTAGCGGCAACACGATTAATGACAACAGCATATTGATCAGCATCACCGCTACCAGCAGGATGCCCATGTCCGCCATGAATTTCAGATCCGAGAGAAAATACCAGGGCAGGATGCCGATCAGCATAATGGTAGCGGTAAACATAATGGCCTTGCCGGTGGTTGTCATAGCGGCATTGATGGCGGTTTTGATGTCGTGATTATGCGCTGAGTACTCCTCACAAATGCGCGACAAGAGATAAATGCCGTAATCGATACCGACACCGACGCCCATCACCGCGACGATACCGGCGTTGACGTCGAGACCAACGCCCAGCAACTGCATCGCTGCCACCAGATAGATATTGGAGAGATTGACCGGAATGAGCAGCACTACGGCCGCCACCACCGAGCGATAGGCCCAGGTCGCGAGCACCATCACCGCCAAATTGACCATCACCATGATAATGATGTGAAAGCGCTCCACCACGCTGTTCATGGCTTGTTGCAGCGCGATCACGCCGCTACCCAGACGCACCCGGAACTCAGGGTGGTCCTCACCCACGATCTTCACCGCACGGGCGGCACTCGCCAAGGCGGCGTCGACTGTTTCCTGCTTATTGTCTTTGTACCAGAGCGAGACCGTTGAATCCTGGAACTCGAAATCTGCGACGTTACCGAAATTGACCGTATTGCTGCCCATCTGCGCGCCGAACGCTGCTGCGGAGATCGCCGGCCGCGTCAAATCGAGTTGCAGCCACTTGGGATTGCCACCGGCGAACAGTCGGTTGGTTTGACTGATGTAGTCAGAGAACGCCAAGGTTGCACGGGGCGGCAAGATCGGATCGGCCTCCAGGATCCGTTGCAGACGCGTTTGCACTTCGACCACCTCCGGCGTGTGCACGACGCGGTGTTCGTTGTCGCGGACCTTGGCCTCCAGCACGATTTCCACGGTATTGGTGCCGGGGAAATGGGCGTTCAAGGCGCGCACCCCCGTATTGAATTCCGAGTCATGCCACAGCAGATTACTGCCCTCCACCGGGTTGCCAATCTTGACCAGCGAATTGAGGTAGAACGCGTAGGCGCTGATCAGCACCACCACCAGCGCCGTCCAGTTGGCCTGCCGACCAAAGGTCAAACGCGAAATACGGTTCAGCAAACGGTCCTGCAGCAGATGGATGCCGGATTCCTGATGTTTACCACCGATGATCTGGCCCATATTGCGCGGCACGGGCAGATAGGACAGCAGTATCGAGCACAGAAAAATGCCGGTCGGAATGATCCATAAGGCCCACATGCCACAGAAGATGGCATGGTTGGTCATGGTCTTGATCGGCGCGATGGCGATGAAGATGATGCCACACACGTCGGTCAACACACCGAGAATGGACGGCGCCATCATGATGCCCATGGTGATCTCGGCGGCCTTGACCCGGTCTTTCAGATGCATCAGCACTTCGTAATAGCGTTCGGTGTACTGCACGCAGTGGGAGAACGAGCGCGCCACCAGCAACAGCGGCACAATCATGAGCAGCGGCTCGATGGGCCGCCCCAACCAACCGATGAAGCCGAAGCCCCACAGGCCCGCCACTGCCGCGCACACAATGGGCGTGACCACACCAGCGATATTGCGCATGTAGAACACCAGCGCAATCATGAGTGCGCTGACCGTGACGGCGAAGATGCCATAGGTCTGCTTCTGCAGCTTATAGACCCATCCGGTCAACGTCGGTTGGCCCGCGACGT
>JANLSI010000788.1:0-4017 GCA_031362345.1 Pseudomonadota bacterium | reverse complement strand
GCCACACGCGAAAAATCGCCGGATCGGTCTTGATCGTCTCGCTTTCGAGCTTGGCTGCACGGCAATAGGCGGTAACTTTTGCCGACAGACCGCCGAAGCCGGGCGCATTCGCGAACGTATCGAGCAGGCGCGCTGCGATACCGTCGATGGCAGCCATGGTCTGGGCAATCTTGATATAGCGAGATTCGAAGAATTCAGCGACCGGCATGTAGAACACTTTGAGCGGTTCGCCCCACAGTTCGTCCAAACCTTCCTCGCCGCTGTAATGCTTGACCTGCTTGCCAAGGTCAAAGGCCTCAAGAAAGCAAGACTCGCATTCGAGCATCAGTTCATTGGTCTGGGTAATTTCGATGCCGCGCCGATTGAGTTCGAAAATCATGGTGAAGATGTCGGAGCCACGATTCAGAAGCGCACCCGCCAGCATCGCGGCATTGACTCGTTTGTGGTCGCGGTCAGTCTCGGTTTCGTAAGCGTGGCGGGCTTCGACGAGGTTGTAACCGGGGGTGTTGATGCCCGCTTCGGTGTGATGGAAAACGCGTTTGGTGAGTTGGTCGATGAGTTCTCGGCGGGCGGCGGCTTCGTCCTTGGGGACTTCGTAGCGCCGGATCCAGTAGCCGTCGTAGAAGACGCAGGATTTGCCGTCGATGTCCTCCACCATGCCATTACTGAACATGGAGTCAGGCGGGCCAGCGCGGCTAGTCATCGGGGCTTCAGATATCAGCGAGGGCATAGGCATGCTTGAGTCGCTCTTGCGATGGGGTATGCGTCCAGCCTTGCAGGCCGTCCGCCGTCATGGCCGCGCATCATACTCGCTCCCTTTCGGGACCGGAACCGCCGCAAAATATTTTTCCTGCCGGGCTTGACAAGACCCGCTGTACTGCGTCTTTTCATGCCGCCCGCGCGTCTGCCCCTCAGCGCCGCTCAACACGGTTCGCGCGGCGACAATTGTCAACAACCGTGCCACGCGCTGTGCGCGAGCACTAAAAGCGGCAAATAGCCCCTGGCCACTGCACCCTCGCGGTTCGTCGCGCGCACGCGCGCAGAGCGCGGCAAGCAACGCTTCGTACTCTGCGATATCACGTGTTGCGCGGCCAAGCTGCGCAGCAGTGCGGCACACGGTCGAGCACGTCTCGTCGCAATGCAGATCGGGCAGCGCGCTGGTCAGTCTGTGCGCCAGCCTAGTCATCGCGCTATAGCCCTTTACGCGCTAACCCGCTGGCGCCATCTGCGCTAAGCCGGCAGCGAGCGCGATAGCGAAAAAAATCCCGTCGTCGTCGGCGACGATTGATGGTGTGGATGAGCTGTTCAGCGCACACGCATGGCTTCGATGCCCGCCGCCGTCATGCTAGAGTCGCGCCGATGGAAACCATCCGTATTACGCTGCCACGTCCCGACGACTGGCACGTCCATTTGCGCGACGGCGACCTGCTGGCGGCGGTGCTGGCCGACACCGCCCGGCATTTCGCGCGCGCCATCGTCATGCCCAACCTCAAGCCGCCGATTACGACTGCGACCGCAGCCGCCGCCTATCGCGATCGTATCCGCGCGCAGCTGTCGGCTAAGCATGACTTCGAGCCGCTCATGACTTGTTATCTGACCGATGTCACCGACCGCGCGGATCTTGCCGCCGGCGCACGCGACGGCGTATTCACCGCCGCCAAGCTCTACCCGGCAGGCGCCACCACCAATTCGGCGGCCGGTGTCACCGACATCACGCGCCTGGACGACGTGTTCGAAACCATGACTGAGCTCAGCCTGCCGCTGCTCGTTCACGGCGAAGTGGTCGATCACACCGTCGATGTGTTCGACCGCGAGGCGGTCTTCATCGAACGCGTGATGGAACCACTGCGCGCGCGTCATCCGGGCCTCAAGATCGTCTTCGAGCACATCACCACCGCCGAGGCTGCGGCCTATGTCGGTGACGCCGATCCGCGCCTGCTGGCCGCCACCGTCACCCCCCATCACCTGTTGCTCAATCGCGGCGCGATGTTTGAGGGCGGTATCCGTCCGCATCTTTATTGTCTGCCCATCATCAAACGTGAGAGCCATAGGCAGGCGCTGATAAAGGCAGTCTGCGGCGGCGACCCGCACTATTTTCTCGGTACCGATTCCGCACCACATGTCATCGCGAGCAAGGAAGCGGCGTGTGGTTGTGCGGGTGTCTACAACGCGCCGGTGGCAGTGGCGGGCTATGCCGAGATCTTTGCCGAGCACAACGCCTTGCTCCATTTCGAAGCGTTTGCGTCGCGTAACGGCCCGGCCTTCTATGGCCTGCCGGTCAACACCAGCACGATTACCTTGACGCGCGATGGCAGCGCGGAGCTGCCGCAACGCTGCGTGAGCGCGGTCGGCGATATCGCGGTGTTTCAGGCACCGGGCGCGGCCCGGTGGCGGATCCGCAACGGATCATGAATGAAGCCCCGGCCTGGCTCGCCTACGATCGTGAGCACGTCTGGCATCCCTACAGCACGCTGATCGATCCGCCGCCGGTGTTTCCGGTAGTCGGTGCCGAGGGCTGTCGTTTGCAGCTCGCCGACGGCCGTGAATTAATCGACGGCATGGCTTCGTGGTGGTCGGCCATCCACGGCTATCGTCACCCGCAATTGGATGCGGCCGTGCGCGGCCAGCTTGAGCGCATGGCCCATGTCATGTTCGGCGGCCTCGCCCATGAAGGCGCAGCCGAACTCGCACGTAGCCTGGTCGCAATTACCCCGGCCGGGCTCGACCATGTGTTTTTTTCCGATTCCGGATCGGTGGCAGTCGAGGTCGCCATCAAGCTCGCCCTGCAATACCGCGCGGCGCGTGGTGAAGTGCAACGCCACAAGCTGCTGACCATCCGCGGCGGCTACCACGGCGATACCTTTGGCGCGATGGCGGTGTGCGATCCGGTCACCGGCATGCACAGCTTGTTCAGTGCCGTGCTACCTCAACATCTGTTCGCGCCGCGCCCGGCAGTGGCCTTTGGCGAGCCCTGGGACGCCCGCGACCTCGATGCTCTACGCGCGCTCGCCGCTACCCATGCCGACACCCTCAGCGCCATTATTCTTGAGCCTATCGTGCAGGGTGCCGGTGGCATGTGGTTCTACCATCCGTCCTATCTGGCTGGCGTACGCGCCATCTGCGATGAGTTCGGCCTGTTGCTAATCGCCGATGAAATCGCCACCGGCTTCGGTCGCTCGGGACGTTTGTTCGCCTGCGAATACGCCGCCATCGCGCCTGACATTCTGTGCCTGGGCAAAGCCCTGACCGGCGGCTATATGACCCTCGCCGCGACGCTCGTCAGCGGCGCAGTCGCGCACACCATCTGTCGCGCCGAGCCCGGCGTGTTCATGCATGGCCCGACCTTCATGGCCAATGCGCTGGCCTGCGCCTGCGCACGCGCCAGCATCGAACTGATCTTGAGCAGCGACTGGGCGGGCAATGTTCGGCGCATTGAACAGGCCTTGCACAACGGTCTCGCGCCCTGCCGCGAAATGCGCCAGGTCGCCGACGTGCGCACCCTCGGCGCGATCGGCGTGGTGGAACTGCACCAAGCGGTCGATATGCGCAGCATTCCCCATGCTTTCGTCGCACGCGGCGTGTGGCTGCGGCCCTTCGGGCGACTGGTGTATGTGATGCCGCCCTATGTGATCAGCGACGACGAACTCGCAACCCTGACGCGCGCCATGGTCGAAGTCGTGGCCAGCCTGCCATGAGCGAAACGCCCGTCGCCTGGCCGGCCTTCGATGAGGAAGTGGTACGCGCCATGGCCAAGTGGCCGGACGTACCGCAGTGCTTCGGCTGGCTGTCACTGGATATGCGCGGCCAGTGGCGCATCCAGGGCGAGGTCATTCGGCACGTCCGTACCCAGACCTTTTTAGCGCGGCATTACCGCGCTGACGAGCAAGGTCGCTGGTATGTGCAGAATGGTCCGCAACAAGTGTTCGTCGCGCTGGACTACACACCGTGGATCTACCGCTGGCAGCCAACGCAGTCCTTCACTACCCACAGCGGCCTCGAAACCCACGATCTGCGCGC
>JANLSI010000776.1:0-2140 GCA_031362345.1 Pseudomonadota bacterium | reverse complement strand
AAACTCGTCGCGAAACTGCGCGAGTCGCGGACCATCGCCACCCAGGGTCTCGACCACCTTCATCACCGGCGCAGCATTGCGTTCCATGAAACCGCGCGCATGGGCGGGGCTCAAGGCCGGAAAGCGCAGACAGCCGCGATCGAAACGCAGATTGCCTACGGCGGTGCCAAGACGTTCACGCACGAGGTGCGGGTCGCCCCACTCGATGGGTGAACGCACACCGTCGGGCATGGGTGGCAAGTAACGACTGACCAGGGCGAACATGCGCCCGACATAGAGTTCCGGCGGCCAGGTCGAGAAAGCGATCACGCCGCCCGGCTTCAAGACCCGCAGCATCTCAGCGGTCGCCACGGCCGGGCGTGGCCCGAACATATGACCGAACTGACTGAGCACCACGTCGTAGCTGGCATCGGCGAACGGCAGCGCCTCGACATCGGCTTCTTGAAAATCGATGACGAGACCGGCCAGCGCAGCGTTGTAGCGCGCCCCCTCGAGCAAGGCCGGCGTCAAATCGGCGCCGGTCACCGTCGCACCGCTGCGAGCAGCGGTCAGGGCCACTACACCGGTGCCGCAACCGACGTCCAGCACGCGCTGCCCAGTCGTGACGCCGGCGAAACGTACTAGATCCGGCGCCACCGAACCGGTCAGCATTTCAAACGGGGCGAAACTCGCCCAGCCTTGGCGGGCGGCAGCTTTCATCTGAGCAATGGCATCCATAGTCAAGACCTCGATTTGGCGCGACGCGACTCGCGGCACTGGCACGCAGACTAGATAGACTGACGGTGGCTGACAAGCACGTATTCCATGCACTCCGTATACTGCAGGCCATCATGACCGACTTCGATCAAAACCTAACGCGGGTGCTGAGCCGCGTCATGCCGGAATTCATTGCCCTTGAGCGCTGCGCGCGGCTATCGGGTGGCGCGAGTCAGGAAACCTATGCGGTGGATATCACCACCCGCGACGGCCCGCGCCGACTGGCGTTGCGACGCGCGGCCGGTGGTGCGGCCGACACCCGGGATTACGGCGGCCCCGGTCTTGCCATCGAAGCGCGGCTCATGACGCTCGCCCGTGCAGCCTCGGTACCCGCCCCCGAGATCCTGCACGTGCTGGATCTCGGCGATGGTCTCGGCGATGGCTTCGTCATGGCATGGCTGCTCGGCGAAACCCTGGGCGCGCGCATCGTCAAGAGTGAAGAATTTGCCAGCGCGCGGCAGTCCTTGGCCTATCAATGCGGCGAAATCCTCGCCCGTATCCACGGCATCGATGTCGAGACCCACGGTCTCACCGCGCATCTCGAACGACTCACACCGCAGGCCTTCGTCGCACGGCAATGGGACTACTATCGTAAACTCGGCACACCGCAGCCGATGATCGACTTCACTGCACGCTGGCTGCTTGAACACCTGCCGCCGGCGGGTCCGCTGACCCTCGTTCACAATGATTTTCGTAACGGCAATCTGATGATTTCGCCGAGCATGGGTGTGGTCGGCGTACTCGATTGGGAAATCGCCCACATCGGCGATCCGATGCGTGACCTGGGCTGGATCTGCACCAACTCCTGGCGCTTCGGCCGCAGTGATTTGCCGGTCGGTGGCTTCGGTCTGCGCGAAGATTTGTTCGCCGGCTATCGCGCGGTGAGCGGCCGCGCCGTCGATGCCGAACATGTACGCTTCTGGGAAATATTTGGCTCGTTCTGGTGGGCGGTGGGCTCGTTGATCATGGCCGAGCATTATCGCCACGGCCCTGATCGCAGCGTCGAACGCCCGGCCATCGGTCGGCGCAGTTCAGAGTGCCAGGTCGATTGCGTAAACCTCATCATGCCAGGCGCGGTGAGTCTGCCGTCCGCGTCGCCGCCGGGCGGCGACGAATTGCCGCGCGACGACGAACTCTTGATCAGCGTGCGCGACTTCCTGCGCGAGGATGTCATGGCGGCGACGTCGGGACGCACGCAATTCATGGCGCGGGTCGCAGCCAACTCGCTGGATATCCTGTTGCGGGATATGAGCCTCGGTCCGGCGCTACGCGCGGCAGAGCACGCGCGACTACTCGCCATCATCGGACATGAAGGCGCGCGTGTAGCGCTGCGCTGGGAACTGGTGGAGGCTCTACGCGATGGTTCCATGTCACTTGATGAACC
>JANLSI010000709.1:0-2179 GCA_031362345.1 Pseudomonadota bacterium | reverse complement strand
GGGCGGCCTTGCCCGCGCGCGGGAATTATTGACCGACTGAAGTCGGACCCACAACGCTTACTGCGCCTCCAACCACCGCTCTGCATCCAGCGCCGCCTGGCAGCCCGCGCCCGCCGAGGTAACGGCCTGACGATAGACCGGGTCGGCGACATCGCCGGCGGCGAATACACCGGCGATGCTGGTCTGAGTGGCGAAACCATGGCCGCTGGCGCCGCCTACTTGGATATAGCCGCCGTCCATCTCGAGTTGGCCGTTGAAGATGCCGGTATTGGGCTGATGACCGATAGCGATGAAGGTGCCATGCACCGCGATGTCCTGGCGAGTGTCATCGCGCACGTCGCGGACACGGACACCGGTCACGCCGGCGGCATCGCCCAGTACTTCGTCCAGCACGCTGTTCCATAGAATCGAGACATTGCCGCCCTGGGTTTTGGCCTCCAGGCGATTGCTCATGATCTTTTCCGCGCGGAAACGCTCGCGACGATGCACCACCGTTACATGGGAGGCGATGTTGGACAGATACAGCGCTTCTTCGACGGCGGTATTGCCGCCGCCAATCACGGCGACTGGCTTGTTGCGATAGAAGAAACCGTCGCAGGTCGCGCAGGCCGACACGCCCTTGCCCTTGAAGGCTTCTTCCGTCGGCAGGCCGAGGTACTTGGCCGAGGCGCCGGTGGCGATGATCAAGGCGTCGCAAGTATAGGTGCCGTTGTCGCCGATCAACGTGAACGGGCGCTGCTCAAGCCGGGCGGTATGGATGTGGTCATGCACGAGTTGCGTGCCGAAGCGCTCGGCATGTTTTTTCATGCGTTCCATGAGTTCGGGGCCGAGCACGCCTTGGTCGTCGCCCGGCCAATTATCGACGTCGGTAGTCGTCATCATCTGGCCGCCGACTTCGATGCCGGTGATGAGAACAGGTTCGAGCGCGGCACGCGCGGCGTATACGGCGGCGGTATAGCCAGCCGGACCCGAACCAATGATGAGCAAGCGATGGTGTGTAGTCGTCATGGCGCGAATCCTAGCATGAGGTGCAGGCCGTTCTAGACAGACAGCAGTGGCGTGCGTTTCGAGCGTGCGCAGCTGGCCTTATACTCGCCGCACTTCAGCTGTTATCGACAAGAGACCACCATGACCGCAGACCATGCCCTTCCTTTCGACATGCAGGCCGTGAGCGTCGCTCAGGCGGGCGGTCCTGAAGTACTGACGCCGGTGCGTATGGCCCTGCCGGTACCGCGCGCCGACGAGGTTTTGATCGAAGTGCACGCGGCGGGGGTCAATCGTCCTGACTGCCTGCAGCGTGCCGGGCACTACCCTGTGCCGCCCGATGCGAGCCCGCTGCCGGGTCTGGAAGTAGCGGGGGTGGTCGTGCAATGCGGCGCCGCGGTCACACGCTGGCAAGCGGGTGATCGGGTGGTGGCCCTGACCCATGGTGGCGGTTACGCGGAATATTGCGCGGCGAACGCCGGCCATTGTCTGCCATGGCCGGCCGCGCTCGACGCGGCCCATGCCGCGACCCTGCCCGAGACACTCTTCACGGTGCATCACAATCTCATCGAACGGGCGCGCCTCGCGCGGGGCGAAACGGTGCTCATCCACGGTGGTAGCAGTGGCATCGGCACCACCGCCATCCAGGTCGCCAAGGCCTGGGGTGCGACCGTCATCACCACCGCTGGCAGCGACGCCAAGGTCGAGTACTGCCGGCGCATGGGCGCCGACCACGCTATGAATTACAGAGCAGGGGACTGGGAAGCGCAGGTCAAGGATCTGACTAAGCCAAGCGGCGTTGACGTGGTCCTGGACATGGTCGCCGGCCCCTATGTCATGAAGAACCTGCGCTTGCTCGGCAACGATGGCCGCTACGCCATGATCGCCTTTCTGCTGGGCTCGACCACCGAAGTGAATTTCGCTTATCTGCTGCCCAAGCGTCTGACCCTCACCGGTTCGACCTTGCGGCCGCAGCCGGTCGAGCGCAAGGCGGCGATTGCGCGCGCGGTGGAAACGGATTTCTGGCCGCTGGTGGCGAGCGGCAAGCTGGTCAGCCATCTCCATGCACGCTTCACGCTGAACACCGCCGTCGATGCCCATCGCCTCATGGAGGCCAGTGATCACATGGGCAAGCTGGTGTTGGACGTGAAGGGCTGAGGGCGCGGCTTTCGTCCCAGGTCTATTCCTGTGGGTC
>JANLSI010000691.1:0-2294 GCA_031362345.1 Pseudomonadota bacterium | reverse complement strand
CTTCGAGCAGAGTCAACCGCGAGGGCCCGCGCAGTCGCGGCGCCACGCGCTGCGAACGGGCTGTCCTTGGTTGAGGTTCAACGAATTGACCATCGATCGGGCACCGTAAAGGCCCGCGTCCGTGGCATCTAATGTCAACTTATTTTCGCATTCTGCCATTCCACGTCGACTGCAGTCCGGGCACACTGCATTGAGCTCCCGCTCAGGGCGCATTGGCACCGGCACCCGAACGTCGACCAGTGCTTCGCGTAGTTCAACGGGCAACCCGCCCGTCTCAGTGTTAGAGCAATACTTTGGGGAGATATTCATATGCACAAGTCTTTTGATGCTGTCGTTATTGGCGCAGGCGTATCCGGCCTTTATGCGTTACACAAGCTTCGCGAACTAGGTCTCTCAACCCGGGTATTCGAGGCCGGAAGCGGCGTCGGCGGTACGTGGTATTGGAATCGTTATCCCGGCGCGCGCTTCGATTCCGAGAGTTACAGCTATCAGTACTCGTTTTCCGGTGAACTCATTAGCGAATGGGATTGGAGCGAGCACTTCGCGGGTCAGCCGGAGATTGAGCGCTACCTCAATTACGTTGCGGATAAATTCGATCTGAAGCCAGATATCGAATTCAATTCGCGGATCAAATCGGTCGTTTTCGATGACACAGATCGCCTGTGGGACATTCGCACCGAAGGTGGCAAGCACGTCCGCGCTCGCTATGTGTTGGCGGCCACCGGCTTCATGTCGGCGTATCAGTTTCCGAATATCGAAGGGATTGAAAGTTTCTCCGGCATCTCTACCCATACTGCGCGCTGGCCACAGAACGGCATCGACTTTCGCGGCAAACGCGTCGGCATCATTGGCAGTGGCGCTACGGCCGTACAGGTGATCCAGACCATAGCGCCGGATGTTGCGCAGCTGTCCGTCTTCCAAAGATCGCCCAATTGGTGCACGCCTTTGCGCAACGCCCCGATCGACGGCGAATCGCAGACAGATCTGAAACTTCGTGCAGACGAGATCTTTGCGCACTGCAAGCAGACGTTCGCGGGATTCATCCACGACGCAGACCCCCGAGCGGGCGGCGAGGTTAGCAAGGCAGAGCGGCTCAAGAAGTACCAGGAACTGTTCGATCAGGGTGGATTCGCTCTGTGGTTGGCGAATTACAACGATCTGTTCACCAACCGGGAGATTGCGGCCGAGGTCGGTGAGTTCCTGGCGGAAAACATCAGGGCGCGAGTTGCGAACCCGCAGACGGCGGAAGCATTGATCCCCAAAGACCATCTTTTCGGCACCAAGCGTCCGCCGGGCGAAAAGGATTACTACGAAGTATTCAACCTGCCCCATGTCGAACTCGTCGACTTACGCGAGTCACCGATAGTGCGCGTCACGCCTAGCGGCATCGAGACTCACGGCGGATCGGCGAACCGTCTGCACCATCTGGACGTCATCATTTACGCGACCGGCTTCCGCAGCGTGACAGGCGAACTCATGCGCATGGATATCGTCGGCGAAAACCAGCAGTCGCTTCAGGACAAATGGTCGAAGGGGCCAAAGACGAACCTGGGGGTTCAATTCGCTGGATTTCCCAATTTCTTTTCCATTCTTGGCCCGCACAATCCCGCCGCATTCTGCAACATCACCCGCTGTGTCGAGACCAATGTGGAATGGATAGCCGATTGCATACGCTACATCCGGGATAGCGGCTTCACCACCATGCAAGCCAAAGCAGAGGCCGAAGAGATTTGGACACAGCGCTGCTACGACTCGGTCAAGGGCCTGCTTATCGACGAAGTCCGTGACTCATGGTTTTTTGGCTATCACAATTCTGAAGCCGACCGTGGGCGATTCTTGATGTTCACCGAAGGGGTGCCGGCCTACAGAAAGATTTTTGCCGACGTCGCGGCGCGCGGTTACGAGGGCTTCGAATTTCGTTAGGGCTCGTTCCGCGGCACCCACGACGGATGTCGCAGCGTCATAGCCTCTGTGACTGCACCTTGGATTGACGAACGCAACCATCAGGGGCCCTAAGATTGCTGGTCGGCGAGCGCCGTTCGCGCCCGCCTGCCGGGCCGCAATCATGCGTTTGGTTCAAGATCCAAACGTACGATCCAATCCTGCATGCCAGTGCCTGCCGCCGGATAACGCTCCATCACCAGCGGGTCATGCCCGGGAATGATGTGTCGGGGCGACGTCGCGAGTCGGCGCAAGGTGGCGTAGCCTGCCAGCATGTCGCCGAGGTTATAGAGCACCGGAAACGCCCGGTCTTGTTCCATGTGGGCGTAGAAGTGACTGGCATCGGATGCCAG
>JANLSI010000677.1:0-2925 GCA_031362345.1 Pseudomonadota bacterium | reverse complement strand
GTCCGACTGAAGTCGGACCCACAGGGGAAAACGCCGCGCGGCCCACGCCTGATGGCACTATCCCCACGAGATCGCAACTTTCGCGGGTATGTTTAGCCGCCATTGGCCAATATCATAGGCCCACTTTCAGCCACGCCCGGATTGCCCTGATGCCCCTATCTCTGCGCGGCGTGACCGCCGCAGCGCTGCTGGTCGCTGCCCTCGCACTTGTCGCCTGTCAACCGCCCGCACCGCCGCCAGCCGCTGGTCCGGCAGGTGCGCCGCCGCCCGTCAGTGTGGCTGCGGCCCTGACCCAGGAGGTGCTCGACAGCGATGAGTTCCCCGGCCGTATCGAGGCCATCGGGGCCGTAAAAGTGCGCGCACGGGTCAACGGCTATTTGGCGCGGGTGCTGTTCAAACCCGGTGCCGAGGTCAAGCAGGGCGAGCTGCTGTTCGAAATCGACCCGCGACCCTTGGCCGCCAAAGTGGCGGAGGCCGAGGCCGCGCTCGCGGCGACTGCGGCCCAGCTCGGCCTGGCCAGGCTGGAAGCCAAGCGCCAGGATCAGATGCTTGCCACCCATGCCACCAGTCGACGTGAGTCCGACGCGGCGACGGCCCTGGTCACGAGTCTCGAGGCCGGCAAGGCCGCCAACAGCGCGACCCTCGCCAATGCCCGTCTGAACCTCGAATTCACCCGGGTGACCGCCCCCATCAGCGGCCGTGCCGGCAAAGATGAAGTGACGGTCGGCAACCTCGTGCAGGGCGAGAACCCGGACTCGCCGGTGCTGACGACGCTGGTCTCGGTCGATCCGATTTATGTGTCCTTCGAGGCCGACGAGCGCGCCTTTCTGAAATTCATTACGGCCAGCCGTGGCCAGTCGCTGCCGGTGGGTGTCGGTCTGTCGGATGAAGTCGGCTTCCCGCATCAGGCCAAGCTCGAATTCGTAGACAACAATGTCGACGCGACGAGCGGCACGGTGCGCATGCGCGCGCTGCTCGACAACCATGAGCGGCGCTTTACGCCGGGGCTGTTCGCGCGGGTGCGCCTGGAAGCGGCAGGTGGTGCACGACGGGTGGTGCTGGTGGCTGACCGCGCTATCGGCACCGATCAGAGCAAGCGTTTCGTGCTGGTGGTGGGCGCAGACAAGCTCGCGGCCTATCGCGAGATCCATATCGGTCGCAAGGCCGGTCATCTGCGCATCGTCGAAAGCGGGCTGCAGGCCGGCGAATTGGTTGTGGTCAATGGTTTGCAACGCGTACGGCCGGGTTCGCCAGTGACGCCGAGTACGGTGCCGATGGAGGAAACCGTCACCGCCCCGCCCTCAGCACCGGCGGCGGACTGACAGCATGAATGTTTCCCGTGCGTTCATCGATCGCCCGATCCTGGCGGGCGTGCTGTCGGTGGTGGTGTTTCTCGCCGGTCTGATCGCCATCCCCTTCTTGCCCGTGTCGGAATACCCGAACGTCGTGCCACCGTCGGTGGTGGTCAGCGCGACCTACCCAGGCGCCAATCCCAAAGTCATTGCCGAGACCGTCGCTGCACCGCTTGAAGAACAGATCAACGGCATCGAGAACATGCTCTACATGTCGTCGATGGCGACCACCGATGGCAACTTGCAATTGCGCGTGACGTTCAAGATCGGCACCGATCCTGATCTCGCCGAGAGCCAGGTGCAAAACCGGGTGCAGCGCGCCCTGCCACGCCTGCCGAACGAAGTGCGTCAGATCGGTGTGATCACCCAAAAGCAATCGCCCAACCTGACCCTGGTGGTCAATCTGGTGTCCAAGGACGGCCGCTACGACGAGCTCTATCTACGCAACTACATCGTGCTGAATCTGAAGGACAACCTGCGCCGTCTGCCGGGTATGGGCGAGGTCATCGTATTCGGCGGCGGTGATTATGCGATGCGCGTGTGGCTCGATCCGCACAAGCTCGCTACTCGCAATCTGACCGCGACCGACATCGTGGCGGCGATCCGCGAACAGAATCAGCAAGTCGCTGCCGGCGTGGTCGGCGCGCCACCGGTCACCGCGCGCTCTGAGTTCCAGCTCTCGGTCAATACGCAGGGGCGCCTGAAGACCGTCGAAGAATTCGGCGAAATTATCGTCGCCACCGCGCCCGACGGCGGCGTGTTGCGCTTGCGTGAAGTGGCGCGCATCGAGTTGGGCGCCGGTGACTACACCCTGCGCAGCCGCTACGACAACCAGCCGTCGGTCGCCATCGGTGTGTTCCAGGCGCCCGAATCGAACGCCATCGCGCTGTCGGACAGCGTGCGCGATTTCATGGCCGCCGCGCAGGCGGATTTTCCCCAAGGCGTCGAATACGGCATCGTCTACGACCCGACGCGCTTCGTGCAGCAATCGATCCGGGCGGTCATCACCACCCTCTTCGAAGCGGTGTTGATGGTCCTGCTGGTGGTGATCTTGTTCCTGAAAACCTGGCGTGCGTCGATCATTCCCTTGATCGCGGTGCCGGTCTCGATCATCGGCACCTTTGCCGTGATGCTGGCCGCCGGCTTCTCAATCAATACCCTGACCTTGTTCGGGCTAGTGCTCGCCATCGGTATCGTGGTCGACGACACCATCGTGGTGGTGGAGAACGTCGAGCGCAATATCGAACTCGGTCTCGATGCCAAGGCCGCCACCCATCGCGCGATGGACGAGGTGAGCGGCCCCATCATCACCATTGCGCTGACCTTGTGCGCGGTGTTCGTGCCGATCGCTTTTATCAGCGGCCTGAGCGGGCAGTTCTACCGCCAGTTCGCCTTGACCATCGCCATTTCGACGGTGATTTCGGCGTTCTGCTCGCTGACGCTGTCGCCGGCTCTGGCAGCGGTGCTGTTGCGCAGCCACGTCGCGCCCAAGGATACTTTCACGCGCGTCTTGGATGCCCTATTCGGCTGGCTGTTCCGCGGCTTCGATGCGCTGTTTCGCAGCGCTGCGCGT
>JANLSI010000637.1:0-2569 GCA_031362345.1 Pseudomonadota bacterium | reverse complement strand
GGCGGCGGCGGTGGAAGGCATCGGCAGCTTGCTCGCTACATCGGGCTGCGAGATCCCGGGTGGTGGCTGTATGACTACGGTCGAGGATGTGTACCGCTTCGCCGAGATGCTCCGCCGTGGCGGCGAACTCGATGGCGTACGATTATTGTCGCCGGCCATGCTCGACTTCTGCACGCGCAACCATAGCGGCGAATTGCGCAATATCCTGTTCGACATGTGGTGCGGCACGCGTAACTGGCTGACCTATCCAGCCAATATCGGCTGCGGTTTCTTCGTGCGTGGAGAAGGCAATCTGCCCGGCCTGTTCAGTGTCATGAATTCACCGCGCACCTTCGGTGGCTTCGGTGCCGGTTCAACCGGCTTCACCGTGGATCCCGCCCGCGAATTGACGCTGGTCTTGCTCTCAACGGGTCTGATGGAAGACAGCTATCACTTCGAGCGCGTCGCCATGCTGGCGAGCCTGGTGCTCGCGGCGATCACCGACTGACGCGGCTAAGCTTATTCGCTAGCCACAAGCAAGGATCGAAACAGGGACACGTCCCGTATTGGGTCCTATACCCCACCACGACAAGGAACTGCGCTCATGTCTTCCCTCGATTACGCGTTGCAACTGCATGGTGAAGGTCGCCTCGATGAAGCCCGGTATGTCTATCTGGAAATCCTTGCGGTGCAGCCCGATGCCGACGCAGCCCTGCACTATCTCGGCATCCTTGAGCACCAGTGCGGTCGCAGTGAAGAAGGTCTGGATCTGCTGGCTCGTGCGCTCGATCTTGTGCCACCGCAAGCGGAGCGCTTAAACGATCTAGGCAATGTGTTGAGCGAACTCGCGCGCCTGGACGACGCTGTTGCGGCATTTTCTGCTGCCGCTCAGCTCAACCCAGACGACGCCAATCTCAGCAACAACCTCGGCGCTGTGTTAGTCCGACTAGAGCGACTGCCCGAAGCCGAGGCCGCCTTTCGCCGCGCACTGACGCTCGACGCCAGGTTTGTGCCCGCGCTGAACAACCTCGCTGACCTGTGCATGCGTCAGGGTCACAGTGACGAGGCAGCGCAATATCACTGCCAGGCTTTCGTCAGCGGTCCTCTCGCCGAGAAACCCAAACGCATGCTGGGTATCGCCTACTACACTTTGAATCGCATCGCCGAGGCGGCGGAGATCTATCGCGAGTGGAGTGCGGCCGAACCGCACAACCCCGTCGCCCGTCATCTCCTCGCGGCGTGTTCGGGGCAGGACGTACCCGCGCGTGCTGAGAATGCGTTCGTCGAAACGGTCTTCGATGAATATGCCGAGAGCTTCGATACTAAGCTGGTGCAGAGCCTCGCCTATCGCGGCCCCGAATACATCGCCGCGGCGCTCGCCACGCATCTGCCCACCGCCCGCGGCCTGCGTGTACTGGATGGCGGCTGCGGCACCGGCTTATGCGGTCCGGTGCTCACACCCTATGCCGCGCATCTCACCGGCATCGATCTATCGGCCAATATGCTCGCGCGGGCGGCGACGCGTGGCGGCTACGACACCCTAACGAAGGCGGAACTCGGTGATTATCTGTCTAGCCAGGTGACGGCTTTCGATCTGATCGTCATCGCCGATGTGCTGATCTATTTCGGCGCCCTCGATGGCGTGCTCGCTGCTGCGGCGCGCGCGCTCAAGCCGCCCGGCTTATTGATCTTCACCGTCGAAATTCATGTCGGAGGCATGCAGTCACCGCCCTATATCATCAAGCCCAGTGGCCGTTACGGTCACGCGCCGCGCTATATTGAGAGCTGTCTTGCACAGCATGGCTTGCACGTACTGAGCAGCGATGCGGTAGTCTTGCGCGAGGAGTTCACACAACCCGTAGCTGGACTGGTGGTGAGCGCGCGACTCACTGCGCCGCAGACCGCCTAAGCGCGATCGGTGAAGGCGGGTGGTACTCCGCTCATTCTCACGCATGGACGCGATGCTGGCTCGGCATCTGCCACGGCGTGGCTCGCGCCGGCTGGTCCGAGAAGCCGATGTTCCCACCACACGACCCGCTCGACCTACATCGCTGACAACCTTGGCTCGTGAAATATCGCTGTTAACCCAGCATAGGCGGCTGTCGTTCATCCCGATCGTTGCTTCTTCTCATCGAACAGAGTCGCGACTTCGCTCTCGATTTCCCAAATTAGGGCGCTTATTATGCCTACGCCCGCCGCTATAGTGAGGGCGGCAACGTTCCGCCCGCCGCACAATCGAGCTCCTAGCAAATGTCATCCAATCATGAGTAAGTCTGCGGGGCGCGCTAGTCAGGCAGGAGATGGCGAACAGTTGTGCACACTGCGACATTACGCGAGCTTCGACGAACTGCCGGTAGAAGTCACTGCCTTGTGGGAGCAGGCCGGCGCCGTGCAGCCTTTCCTCTCGTTGGCCTGGTTTCGCAACCTCCATACCCATGTCGGGGCTGACCTGGGTGAATTGGTTATTTACGTCTTGTTCGCCTGCGACGATCAGCCGCTGTGCATCCTACCCTGCGGCCGTCGCACCGACACCAAGCATGGCGAAATCCAACTGACCGCGTTGGCTAACTATTACTCAATCTGCTACGAC
>JANLSI010000617.1:0-2993 GCA_031362345.1 Pseudomonadota bacterium | reverse complement strand
AGCACCGATCGGCGGCTGGTTGAGCGATGCGGTGGGGCGGCGCTTTGGCCAGCGCTGGAGTCGCAGCGGCATCGGTTGCTTGAGCATGTTGCTGACCAGCCTGTTGGTCTTCAGCGGCGCAGCGACCGACAACGCGGTGTTGGCGGTGGTATTACTTTCGGCCAGCACCGGCACGCTGTTGCTGAGCGTGGCCGCGTTCTGGGCGACGACTATCGACCTTGCTTATCGCTATGCCGGCACGGCTTCAGCGGTGATGAATATGGGCGGCAATCTGGGTGGCGCGGTGTCGCCGACGCTCACGCCTTACCTCGGACAGACCTACGGCTGGCAGATGGCGCTCTACGTGATGGCTGCACTCGGCCTAGTGGGCGCGGTGCTCTGGTTGTGCGTCGATCCGACACGCGCCATCACCTTCGCGGATGGGTAGGCAAAGCCGGCCGTCGATGCGCGACTGCAGGGCAAAAATTCAGTCGCGCAAACCCATCGGCAGTCGGGTGTAACCAATGACATGGGTCTGCATCAGTCGGGTCGGCACACCGGCCAATTGCAGGCGATGCAGGTGCGGCAGCAAGGCTTCGAGACTGGCAGCAAGCTCCGCTCGCGCCAGGTTGGTTCCCAGGCAGAAGTGCGCGCCAAAGCCGAAGGTCAGATGCGGATTGTTGCTGCGGGTAATATCGAAGCGATAGGGATCGTCGAATACCGCCTCGTCGCGGTTGGCCGACGGATAGAACAATCCGACGGTGTCGCCGGCAGCGATGGGCGTGCCTGCGAGGTTGAAATCCGCGCTCGCCGTACGCAGAAAGCTGCCGACCGGTGAGGTCCAGCGCAGGATCTCTTCAACCGCACTGGGCATGAGACCCGGTTCCCGGCACAGACGTGCGCATTGTTGCGGATGTTCGAGCAGCGCGGCCACGCCGCCGGAAAATGCATTGCGCGTGGTGTCGTTGCCGGCGCCGATTAAAAGCAACAGATAGCCGTTCAACTGCTGATTGGTCAGCAGTTTGCCCTGCACCGGTGTATGCACCATGCGGTCGATCAGGCCGCCGCGCTCGCGGCCATTGCGCCGGCTCTCTTCGATCAGATCTTCGAGATAAGTGCGGAACTCGACCATATTGCGATAGTAAGCGCGTCC
This sequence comes from Pseudomonadota bacterium, assembly GCA_031362345.1. Classification (GTDB taxonomy): domain Bacteria; phylum Pseudomonadota; class Gammaproteobacteria; genus JADJYF01. The sequence continues at coordinate 1,861 of JANLSI010000617.1, read as the reverse complement.
ACGGCTTTCGCCGGGCAGTCGATTGGATTCGTGGATTTCGCCGACGATGGCCTCGGACCAGACTAGGATTTGCTGCCAGTCGTCTGGCGCGAGCCCCATGATTTCGCCAACCGCAGCGAGTGGCAGTTTGGCCGCTAGGCCATGGACGAAATCGCAGCTCTCGCCGCGCGTACTCGCCTGCTCCAGTGCAGTGATGAATTCCGCCGTGAAGGTCTCAGCGAGCGCGCGAAAATGCGCGCCCATCGCGCGCATCGCGCCCTGGGTATAGGCCCAGCTGCTTTGCCGACGCACGTGCCGGTGGCGTGGGTTGTCCATGAAAATCATGTCCAGCGGTTCAAGCGGGTCCCAACCGCGCTCGGTGCCGAAGCTGTCGAGACCGCCGCGCATCGGTTCCACTTCGTTCTTCAAGCACAGACGCAAGCGTGGACCGCTGTTGATGAAAATATCGGGATGGTTAGCAACGGTGAGAATGTCGGCGTGACGGGTGATGGCCCAGAACGGCTCGATGTCGTCGCGCTCATACCAGAACACGGGCGCCTCTTGGCGCAAGAGATCCCAGGCTGCCCAAGGATGACCGTCGCGGGCATAGTCGACGGCACGATGGATATTGAGTGTAGCGAGGTCGATGGTCATGGTTTATTGCGAGCGCACTTCTTCGGTCGTGATGAGTAAAATTCGTTGTCAGTTTACTCGTTCTCTCAAGCGTCGAGCTTGCCGTGTGCTTATCGGTCACGCCTATGCGGGTGCTGCACTGCAAGTCGTCAACGCTGCCGACAGCTTGGATGCTCTGGTTAAATTCCGTTGACCTTGACGGCCGCCGTTGGGGCCAATATCGTCGCTTGCCCGATGAGTCGCCTCCAATCGCCTTCATCTGCACAAGGTTCGCCATGAAACTCGCACGTTTTCTGCACGCTTCCAATATTCATCTCGGCCTGGTCGATGTCGTCGCCGGCACGGTCACCCCCTTGGCATCAGCGGGCTCCCAGAGCGACGCCATGATCGTTTTGATGACCGACGCACTGGCGGGAATGGCGCCGCACACTGCCGGTGCCGCGCTGCCGCTGGCGTCGGTCAAGCTGCTGCCGCCGATTGCGCAGCCGCGCAAAAACATTCTGTGCATCGGTAAGAACTATGCGGCCCACGCCGCCGAGTTCACCCGCAGTGGCTACGACTCCTCGGCGACCAATGCCCAGGATGTCATTCCCGAGGCGCCTATCGTCTTCAGTAAGGCGCCCTGCACCATGACCGGTGCGCACGACGATATCGTGGTGCCGTGGAACATCACCTCGCAGGTGGACTACGAAGGTGAACTCGGTGTGGTGATCGGCAAGCCTGGGCGCGGCATCACCCGCGACGCTGCCTATTCCCACGTATGGGCCTATTGCGTGATCAACGACGCGACGGCGCGGGATCTGCAGGCCAAGCACAAGCAATGGTTGCTGGGTAAGTCTATCGACACCTTCTGCCCGATTGGGCCGTGGTTGACCACTGCCGATGAAGTCGATCCCGCTAATCTTGAGCTGCAATGCTGGGTCAATGGTGAACTGCGCCAACAGGCCAATACGCGCGATCTGATTTTCGATATTCCGGCCATCATCGCGACCCTCTCAGCGTCTATGACCTTGGAGACCGGCGACATCATCGCCACCGGCACGCCGGCTGGGGTCGGTATCGGCTTCACGCCACCAAAATTTCTTAAACCCGGTGATGTGGTGAAGGTCGCCATCACCGGCCTGGGAGCGATCGAGAATACCGTGGTGTGAGGCGACGACGACGCCCTGCAGCACGGCCGTCGCCGCCGCAGACTAAACTTACCCACAGCACGTCGCCGCCAGCGGTCGCATTCACGCAGGCATGAACA
>JANLSI010000597.1:0-5645 GCA_031362345.1 Pseudomonadota bacterium | reverse complement strand
CCTGCTCCAGGCGCGCGCGCAGATCTTCGACAAAGCGGTCGTTGTCGAGCAGCGTGTTGTCGACATCCAGCAGAAACACCACCGGAGTGGGACTCAACACGGGGCGGTCTCCTGTGGTTTTGAATTACACCAGCCGTATTGGCTAGCCCTTCTACCCGCTTCAACCGATGGTCCCTGGCTACTTGGCTAGTGCACACCGCGATGCTGACGATTGCACGCTGGAAACCCTGTGCGCTGTCTGTTGGCGTACATAAAGCGAGCGGTTTATAACCAGCCGCCCGTGAATCCCGCTCGGTGTAAGCCGGTAGCGATGTATGGGCACTTTCGCATCAGTTGCCACAGCAACTCGCTACGATAATTCTCAATCATCAATATGATCGGGCCTTGATTGAGGCCGTAATGCCATGGTGAGACCCACCAACCGTAAGGATTACCAGGATCTCCCGGATGCGAGGGATTGAAAGAGGCCTTGAATCCATAGGAATTGAACTCGGTCAATTTGGCTTGATGCGTACAATGGTGTAGCGCGGGTAGAACGATTTCTGGCGCGAATGGCAGCGACGCTACCAAGGCCCACGGTGCAAGCGTGCCATCGTCCGGTCCGAGGGGCACACCGCGCGCCAGATAGTCGAAGAATTGCCGCTCGACGCCATCAATCATGAGAGTCACCGGACCGGGGCCTTCGCTGGCAGTAATGCCCCAACAATAAGGGCCATAATCCTTGAACCCAAGCGGGTTATCCATTGCATACTGCTGCTGCACGTAAGTCGCGCGCCGGCTGTTCTCAAAATAATCGATACCCTTAGCCTGCATGAAGACGTCTTGAATACCGCGAAAGTCTAACCAGATATGCGAAAGCTGATGGATGAACAGCGACCCGGCATATAGATAATCCTGTCCGTACCACGTTTCCCAACGGTAGGTAGAGACCCACGCGGTGTAACTCTGCTCGGGTAGCGGATGGGTTGGCGATCCCAGGCCCAGCACGTATAGCAACAGGGCTTCGTCGTAGCCTTCCCATCGGTAATGCAGGAAGCCGCTTTCCGGCTTCCAGCCGTGCGTCACTGTTGTCCCCTGATTCTGTGCCCATGCCCAATCGGCGCGGCGATAAAGTGCGTCGGCGAGAGCGCGGATCTCATTCTCGTCGGCGGTAGCGGCGTCGAAATAAACGCCAGCAGTCAACGCCCCCGCGAGCAAAAATGCGCTATCGACCGTTGATAGTTCGCATAGCCAGGCACGACGGCCGGTCTGCATGTCGAGAAAATGATAATAGAAGCCCTTGTAGCCCGTGGCGTCGGGCTCGGGGCCTTGCGGGCTGCTCCAGAAGAAACGCAGCGTCGCAAGTATTCGTGCCACCGCCGCCGCCCGCGACATGAAGCCGCGCTCGACACCGACGGGGTAACACGCAAGCGCAAGACCGGTAGCGGCAATGCTCGCTGGCCAATCCTTCGCGGTCTTATCGATTATCAGTCCGTTGGCGGGGTTGGCCTCGTGCAAAAAATATCCGAAAGAGTCGCGTTGCAGCTTTTCTAATTCGATGTCAACGGTTGAATTCGCGCTACCCCTGTTTGCGTGCATATCGGCCATGGTCAAAGCCGAACATCAGACGCATCGCTACAGAAGAGGAGCCAGTTTGTTCGGCAAAGCTGGCTGCAGAGAACACTCCTGCAATTATCGCGAGAGCGACCTGGAGATAAATAAGACGAGTAAACATGCGCGCAACTCCCTAGCTCGCTTTGAAAAATATTGCGTACGTCTGTGCGGATTAGGGGCGCAAGCTAAACTCCTAGTCGGTGCACTACCCAACATAGAGTTTGCCGCGCTTCGAATGGGCATATCGCTCAACTACAGGATGCTATGGTCTGCGAATGTTGGTGTGTTTCATCTTCGTTTTTATTCGTCTACATTTGACTTCGCTTGGGTGAATAGTCCGCCGCCTTTATTAACCATGAAACTGGGGCTAGTGAAATGATGGAGGTCGTCCCGCTATCCGCACCGAACGACTGCGACTGCGGTCGCGCGACCAAGACGTCGGTCGAAACCCTGAACCGCAGTTGCCGCTGTCTCAGTTTGGACGACGAAGTATTGCGCCGTCATCTCGAGGCGGATCTAGGCACCCGCGGCCTTTCGCATACGATGGTTCAGTCCCATTCGAATCTGTTCGCGTCCGTGCCGTTGTTCGTTGCCGGTACGCACCTCGACCAGATGGCGCGGTTGGTAGATGCCGTGGAAGCAGTCACCGCGACACCCCATTTCCGCCACACAGCGCTGTCCTGGGCACCCGACATCGCGCATTACGATCCAGGTTCGCCCGGCGGTCTGCTGGGATACGATTTCCACTTGACCCTAGCGGGGCCGCAACTTATCGAGATCAATACCAACCCAGGTGGTGCCCTTCTCAACGCGGTGCTAGGACGGGCACAGCGGTCGTGTTGTGCAGAAACCGTCAGCTTGGCGATGGCGCCAATGGAAGCCGACGCCGTAGAGAATGCGCTGCTTGAGGTATTTATGACGGAATGGGATCTGCAACGCACGGGCCTTCCCCTGCTGTCAGTGACGATAGTCGACGAGGCGCCCGAGCAGCAGTATCTCTACCCAGAATTTCTGCTGTATAAGCACCTCTTCGAACGACATGGGATTGAAGTCGCGATCTGCGATCCCCGCGAGCTGGTGCGAAAGGATGCTCGGTTGTGGACTGGCAAGCGGGCCATCGACTTCGTCTACAACCGTCTGACGGATTTCGCTTTGGAGCAGCCTGTTAACAGGGCTCTAAAGCTCGCTTATCTTGCGCGGGAAGTTGTGGTCAGCCCGCATCCACGGGCGCATGGGCTTTATGCAGACAAACGCAACCTCACCCTTCTTTGCGACGAAGCGTTCCTGCGCGAGACAGGTATCGCCGACGACCTGACAGCCACACTGCTAACCGCGATCCCACCCACCGAGATCATGACCGCTGCCAACAGAGACGCAATGTGGGCGAAGCGGCGAGATCTCTTCTTCAAACCCGCCGCCGGATACGGCAGCCGAGCGGCCTATCGCGGCGACAAACTCACGAAGCGGGTCTGGGCCGAAATGGCGAAGGCTACCTACGTCGCCCAGGCCATAGTCGCACCCAGCGAGCGGCATGTTGCGGTGGCGCAGGCGCCCGTTGCGCTGAAAGCCGATGTTCGCAACTATGCCTACGGCGGAGTGGTAAAGCTCACCGCGGCGCGCCTGTATCAGGGGCAGACCACAAATTTTCGGACGACGGGTGGCGGCTTCGCGCCGGTTTTCACTGAAACGAGATGACTTCGTCTGGACTGGTGATGGGCAGCTAGCCTTATGTGTGTCAACAGACAGCGCAGATGGTTCCCGAAGCGGAATATCTCAAGTGCCCTCTCATCGCCGATGAGAGGGGCTCTAGTTTGGACGACGGTTCTGAAAGTTTTCATGCGTGTTTCAGGAGAGACTATGAAAAGTCTCATTTTGGCAGTCACAATGGCATGCGCGGTTACCGCGTTAGCTACGGTTCATGCGGAAGAGGCGGCCGAGAAGCTCGAACTCAAAAGCGGCAGCACGGTCTTTTTCCACCCGGACGGTACGAGCCGAATGGTAGATAAGCACGGTAAGTGTATGTCCATGTCCGACGGCGAGGAAATGACGCTTGTCGACGGTCGCGTCGTTATGATGAAGAACAATAAAGTATGGGTAAGAATCGGCTCGCCGGGCGGCGGTCATGAGGTTCTCAGAAACGACTGATGCTTCTATTCTATGCGCTCGAGTGCCGGAGCATGGATGTTCGAACGGTCTCACGCTTCGGACGCTACGCGCGCCTTTTTGCACAGCCGGCTGCTTGATGAGCCTGCTTCGCGACCACCCTTGATGACCCATGACAATGACGAACACACCTCGCACTGTTCTTTCTCGCAGTCACGCTATGCGGTAGGCTTTGTCGTCATCGGCGCTGGGTCAGTTTTTTTCCTGCTCACCCAGCACCGGACATATTTCCTAGGGACCTTGCCCTATCTGCTGCTGTTCGCTTGCCCGCTGATCCATCTGTTCATGCACCAGAACCAAGGCAACCATAAGCCTCATAGCGATGACCACATGAACCGTGCTCCAGACACGACGCGGGATCTGCAGGATCCAGTTTGCGGCATGCGGGTCACTGCACAGACCGAACATCATCACCAGCTGAACCCTGGCGGGCAGACATACTATTTCTGCAGCGCACACTGCAAGACGCGCTTCATAGCTAACCCGGCTCAATACCTCACGCCAGCGCAGACAGTCGGCGCAGCGACACCGGCACCAGATAGTGCCGTCCCGATAGGCGTCACTTACACCTGCCCCATGCACCCGGAAGTGCGCCAGGATCATCCTGGCACGTGTCCAAAGTGCGGCATGGCCCTCGAACCCGAGTTGCCGACCCTGGACGCAGAAGAAAATCCCGAACTACGCGACTTCGAACACCGCTTCTGGTGGACCCTGCCCCTGACCGCCTGTGTTTTTGTGCTCGCCATGGCCGGTCATCGTCTGGGTTGGATGAACATGGGTATGCAGAGTTGGATCGAGATGGCGTTATCGACACCTATCGTGCTGTGGGCAGGCGCGCCGTTTTTCGCGCGTGCTTGGATGTCGGTGGCGAAACGTAGTCCGAACATGTGGACACTGATCGGCCTGGGTACAGGCGCTGCCTTCGCATACAGCATCGTGGCGACAGTGGCACCACAGGTATTCCCCGCCTCGTTCGTAGCGATGGGTCGGGTTGCCGTGTATTTTGAAGCGGCGGCGGTGATCATTTCACTGACGCTGCTCGGTCAGATGCTGGAATTGAGGGCGCGCTCGCAGACCTCAGCAGCCCTCAAATCTTTGCTCGGACTTGCGCCCAAGACGGCCCGCCGCATTGGCGCCGATGGTGCCGAGGAGGACGTACCGCTGACGCACGTACACGTCGGCGATATCTTGCGTGTAAGGCCCGGCGAAAAAGTGCCAGTGGATGGTGTCGTCACTGAGGGCAGCAGCGCAGTCGATGAATCGATGTTGACGGGCGAGCCGCTGCCGGTAACCAAACGAACCGGTGACCAGGTCATAGGCGCCACTCTAAATACCAGTGGCGCGCTCGTCATGCGCTCTGAGCGGGTCGGCTCTTCTACCGTGCTCTCTCAGATAGTGCAGATGGTGGCGCAAGCGCAGCGGTCCAAGGCCCCATTGCAGCGCATGGCCGACACCGTAGCAGGCTATTTCGTGGTCTCGGTCGTGAGCGTCGCGGTCCTAACTTTGTTTGCGTGGGGTCTGTTCGGGCCTGAGCCGCGTTGGGTCTATGGGCTGATTAATGCCGTCGCCGTTCTCATCATCGCCTGCCCCTGTGCACTAGGCCTGGCGACACCGATGTCCATCATGGTCGCCAGCGGACGGGGTGCGACTCAGGGCATCCTATTTCGTGACGCCGCCGCCATCGAGAACCTGCGTAAAGTCGATACCTTGATTGTCGACAAGACCGGCACACTCACGCAAGGTCGGCCGGTGTTTGAGCGAGCACTCCCGCTGCAAGGCTTTGACGCCGACGAAGTGCTACGCCTCGCCGCGAGCCTCGACCAGGGCAGTGAACACCCGCTGGCGAACGCCATCGTCAGTGCTGCGCGCGACCGCGGTCTGCGACTGGA
>JANLSI010000589.1:0-7423 GCA_031362345.1 Pseudomonadota bacterium | reverse complement strand
CTCAAAAGCGTACTGCAGCAGCCAGTCGACCAGGTGTACGACGTGTCGATCGTTGGCATCGGGCTCGCCGACCGCGCCGAGTTCGGTCAGTTGTTCGAAATTGTTGACCAGGCTGCGGGCCGCGAGACTGCTCTTGTTGCTGGCGCCGGAGATCGAGCGGCTGACGCCGTAGAACTCGCGCAGATAGCGCTCGATGTCACGCGGATTGGCCAACACTCGAATGACCTTGCGCTTCAGCACGCGCGCGATTTCCACTTCCCACTCATTGGCGAAGGGTTCGCCGGTGGCGATGGTCACTTCCTGTTCGTTGACAACTACGGGCAGAAACTGAAAGCGCGTAGCGTAGGCCTGCGAGACTAATGCAGTCACCGCCTCGACATTAATCTTGAGCGGGTCGATGCGGAAATAGCCGAGGCCGGTCGCAGTGGCCACCAGGCGCGTAATGTTTTCCAGGGTCAAGGCTTCGCGATTGGCGCCCGCGCCGCGCAGGCCAAGATCGGCAAGCTGCACGAAGGGATGACGGTCGTCGTCAGGGTTGACCGACTTTCTGACTTGCAGGGCCTGGGCGGCGTTCACGGCCTGCTGTTCTTGCAGCAGGCGTATGGTCATGTCCAGCGTGATAGCAGTGCGTTCGGCGTGCGGTTCGAGACGTGTCGCCATGGGACCTCGCGTGTTGAGTGGGGGAGAGCGGCCGAGTGGCGCGCTCAGCCAGGGCCGCTGCCCGTTGCAATGCGCTCCGTCGCGTGTTCCAGGCGTTCGATCAGCGCCGTGAGAAAGCGGCGTTGGAACTTGAGCTGGCAATTGATGGAGGTGCGATCGACCACAACGTCGCGTAGCTTCATGACGCTGACATCGGTGACGGCAACGATGCTCGCAGTGCGTGGGCGGCGCGATACGAGGCCCATCTCGCCAAAGCAATCACCGGGATAGAGCCGTACGATTTCGTGGCCACTCTTGCGCACCACTACTTCGCCGCTGACCAGCACGTAGAATGCAGTTTCAGCCTGGCCTTCCTGCATGATCTCGTTGTCCTGACTGAGCCGCAGCCACTCTGCGGCATTGATCAGTTCCCACAGATCACTGTCGTGAAAATCGCGGAAGAAGTGCAGATTCTCGATCTGGTGATATTTTTCCTGCTGGGTCAGACGAAAGGTAGGCTGCTTCAGAAAGTCGAACACCAGCGCGATGTCGCCTGCCATATCGAGGCCCGACTTGTAGCGATTGCGGGCGCGCTTGGCCAGTGCCTTGTCGATGATGCGCTGAAAAATCTGGGGCACGTCACCGCGCAGCTCGCGCAGCGGCGTTGGGGTGGTGTTCTGAATGCGGTATTCGATGGCGTCGATGTTCTCGCCATGGAATGGGTGCTTGCCGGTCAGCAGCTCATAGGCGACCACGCCAAGCGAGAACAGGTCGCTGTGGGAGACCGGCGCTTCGCGCCGGACTTGTTCCGGCGCCATATACAACGGTGAACCGGCATGCTGCGGCGAGCCCTGGCTGTACATGCCCGACGAGACCGCCACTCCGAAATCGGTAATCTTGGCCTCCCGGTCTTCGGTCAAGAGAATGTTGCGCGGCTTGATATCGCGATGCACGACACCCTTTTTATGGGCATAGTCGAGCGCCATCGCGCATTGGTACAAAATCGCGGTGACCGTACCCAGCGGCAGTAGCTCGTTGATGCCCGTATAGCTGTCGAGTGTATCGCCGCCATGCACATATTCCATGACGATGTAGTAGTGCGCGCGGTCGACGCCGGCATCGTATATGGCGGTGATGTTCGGATGTTTGAGCAGCCCGGCGGTCTGCGCCTCGTTGAAGAACAGCTGCTTGTAGAACTCGCTCGCTTCGGCTTCACCCGATTGGTCCGGCCGCGCGACCTTGATCGCGACCGGACGGTCGATGAAGGGGTCATGCCCCATGTAGACGGTGGCCATATTGCCGGCACCAACCTTTTTCAGGATTTGGTACTTGCCGAGCGAGGAACCCTCCAGGTTTTCGATTTCGGTGAGGCTCATTTCGCGTGCTGTAAGTCGGGCCGGGCAGCGGTTAGGGCGCGCTCGCGCGAGTCCGGCGCGGCGCTTGTCCTTGGGCCGATTATAGTATGGCTTGCGACCCATGCGGGAACTCCCTGTTGCGCCCGGGTCTCGAAGCGAGTACGACGAATTGGTATCCGGCCCTGCGCCTGCCTACAATCCACCGCAATCATTGACTGAGGTAAAAACATGAACCGCACGCTTACAACGGCCTTGCTCGGGCTATTGGCGCTGGTCGCCGGCACCGCTCAGGGCGACGAAGTCAGTGAGCGTCTGGCCGCCCGCATGGCCAAATTGTTCCCCAAAGAGAAAATCACTGACGTCACGCCGTCGCCGGTGCCCGGCTTGCACGAAGTTCTTGTCGGCGGTTCGCTCTTCTACATCAGTAGCGATGGTCGCTACGTGGTGCACGGCGATCTCATTGACCTGGACGCCCACGTCAATATTTCCGACCAGCGTCGCGCACAGGCCCGCAAGCAGGTTTTTGAGAGCATGGACGACAAGGGCTTCATCGATTTTCCGTCGAAGTTGCGTGAAACCAAGAAAACCCTGTATGTGTTCACTGACATTGACTGTGCGTATTGTCGCAAGATGCACACCGAAGTCGGGCGTCTCAACGAAGCCGGAATTCGGGTGCGTTACCTGGCCTTTCCGCGCTCCGGGCTGACGGGCCCTTCATTCGACAAGGCGGTGGCGGTATGGTGCGCGGCCAATCGCCCGGAGGCGCTTACGCAGGCCAAGCTTGGCATGTCGATGAATTCGCCGAAGTGCGATAATCCGGTCGCCAAGGAATATGAACTTGGCAATGCGATGGGGGTGACAGGTACGCCTTCGGTGTATACCGACCAGGGCAAACACATCGGTGGCTACGTGCCGGCCGACGAAGTGATCAAAATGCTCGCAGACGGCAAAATCTGAGGACTGCGCATGGACGTTTCTGCCTCGACCAGTAAGCACCGCAGCCGCTCGCGCCGCCGTAGGAATATCGCGCGTAACGTGGCGTTGGCCACCTTCCTGTTGGCCGTCCTCGGCGTGGGTGGCTTCTTCGTGTACCAACAGCGCGGCCCCGATCCGCAGGCGCTGCTGGGACGCGCGTCAGCGGCCTACAAGGCCGCCGACTTTGCCGCCGCCACGGTCGATCTGCGCGCGGTCCTTGCCATCGATCGCGACAATGCTGAAGCGCGCGAGCTACTCGGGCTTAGCTATCTGAAGCTAGGCGACGCGAAGGGTGCATTGCGCGAGCTGGATAAGGCGCGTGCACTCGGTGTCGAGACCAACGAAATCGCTTTGGCTGTCCTACGGTCCCAGATCCTGCTTGGCAAGTTCGATGAGGCGCGCGCCCAATTGGCTGCCCACAGCGACGATGCGACGCCGGACTGGATGGCGGCGCGCGGTACGCTGGAACTCAGTCGCCAGAATTTCAAAGCGGCGCGAGAATTGTTTGAAAAGGTTCTGGCGGCCCATCCGGATCATGACGAGGCGCGGCGCGGGCTTTTGCAAGCGGCATTAGCGACCGGCGATCTGGCCGGTGCACGCCACGAAATCGAAGTCTTGTTGAAGTTCTCGCAGAAGGATGCCGCGCTGTGGGTGGTTAAGGGCGCCCTGCAGTTGCAGGAGAAGCAGCTGGCAGAAGCGCGCGTAACATTCACGCACGCACTCGCGCTCGCGCCGCAGAATCGCGCCGCGATTCTGGGGTTGGCGCAAGTGCTGCTGGAAAGCGGCGAGGGTGATGCCGCTAAAGCGAAGCTCGACGGTCTCGGCAGCCAGGGCGCAGACGATCCGCGGGTCAATTTTCTGCGCGCCCGCATTGCCGAACAGCGCAAGGACTTCGACACGGCCCTGTTCGATCTCAACAAAGTGCTGCTGGTGATGCCCAACGATCGTGAGGCACTCGTAATGGCGGCGCGGCTCAATTTTTCCCTCGGCCAGTTCTCGCGTGCCGAGGAGTTCGCCGCGCAACTGCTGCAACTGGAGCCCGACAACGAGGCGGCGCGACGCCTGCTCGGCTCGATACAGCTCGCCAGCGGACGCTTGGATGGCGTCAGCGGCAACCTGCAGCAGAGCGAACAGGCAAATGTCGACAGCCAGGATCCCGCTACCTTGGCCTTGCTCGGCACCGCGTATCTGAAACATGGCGACTACGCCAGTGCCGAGGCCAAGCTTAAGAAGGCGGCCGAGCTTGCGCCGGGTTCGCTGCCGATTCGCACCCAGCTTGCCTTAGGCAAGCTCTCAACCGGTCATGTCGAGGCCGCGATAACGGATTTGAAAGCAGTGCTCGCAGAGCAGAAGGACTTTGTCCAGGCACGGGTCATGCTGGCGCTCGCCTATCTGTCGCAAAAGCGAAACGAGGAGGCGCTTGGCACCGCCCGTGAACTGATCGCGATCAAACCGGCAGACCCGCTTGGTCACAATTTACTAGGTTACGTGCTTGAGGCAGCTGGCGATAAGGCGCAGGCGCGCGCGGCTTATCAGCAAGCCCTGGCAAACGATGCCGATTTCCATCCGGCGCGCATCAATCTGGCGCGTCTGGCCGTGCAGGGCAACGACAAGGGCGCCGCACGCCAACATTTGCAAGACGTCCTGGCGCGCGATGAGTTCAACCCCAACGCTCTGCAGGCATTGGCTGCGCTGGCAATGGGCGACAATAACGCGGATGAAGCGGAGAAGCTTTGGCAGCAGGCGCGTGAACACAACCCTGGGGCGGTTGCGCCGCGCGTGGCGCTGGCCCGCTACTACCGGTCGAAGGGTAATCTGACCCGCGCCGAGGAGGCGATCAAAGAAGCCTATAAGCTGGCGTCTTACGCAGCGCCGGTGCAGGCTGAATACGTCAATGTGATGCTCGGCATCGGCGACAATCAGCAGGCCGTAAAGGTCGCTCAAGCGCTGCTTGAGCGCGCGCCTGAATCGCTGCCGGCGCTCGAATTGCTGGCCCGCGCTTACAATCAACTGGGCGACGAGCCGGGTTTGACAAGCACCCTGCAACGTATCGTCAAAATCAAGCCTGACCATCAAGCGGCGCAGGCTCTGCTTGCGCAACTCGCCTTACGGCACAAGGATAAGGTCGGCGCTGAGCGCATCGCCAGCGCGATGGTGGCGCAGCCAGACAATGCCGCCACAGGCTATGAGTTGCGCGGTGATATCGCGCTCGCTGGCGGTCAGCAGCAGGCCGCAGTCGAGGCCTACTCGCGCGCCTTCGAACTCGCTCCGGACAGCAACCGCGTATTGAAACTCGAGCGTGCCGAGCGGGCGCTTGGCGTTGATAACAAGCGTCTCGAGAAATGGCTCGCCGAACGACCGGACGACCCGCGCGCGCGTCTCGCACAGGCTGCTATCCTGCAGGAAGAGGGAGCTACCGACGAAGCGACCGTCGCCTACGAGCGCATGTTGGAAACCCGTAAGCAGGATCCGGTGGTGCTGAATAATCTCGCCTGGCTGTACTTCGAACGTAAGGACAAGCGGGCGCTCGATCTCGCACGCCAGGCTTACGAACTGGCGCCTCGTCAAGCGCAGATCGTCGACACCTATGCGTGGATATTGTTTCAGCAGGGACAGCGCGAACAGGGGCTGGAAATTCTCAAGAAGGCAGCCGAACTCGCGCCGGGCGACGCCGATATTGCATTCCATGTCACCAGTGCGCTAGCCGACAGTGGCCAGCAGGCGCAGGCGCTGACGCAACTGCGTGAGCTGCTGAGCGAACACAAGCGATTCAATCTGCGCAAGGACGCCGAGGCGCTGCTGACGCTGTTGGAAAAGAAATAAGTTCTTCGATCAGGGCTTGCGTAGCGAACGTAAGAGGGCGGTGGTGACGCTACCGTCCTTCTCACGATACTCGACCTTCACCGGCAACCAGGCCAAGGCCTCGGCGCACCACACTACGGTGCGGCGATCGTTATCGGTCGCACTCCGCTCAAGACGGATGGCGCTGTAGCGACCAGTGTCGGTCTCGATCTCCTCGCGGCCGCGGTTGTCGAACAGATAGTCCTTGAGTTTGTTCTTGTCGGCGATGCTGTAGCGCAGATTGGACGGTTGCGCCGCGAGATCGAGCATCATTTGCATCTGATAGACCAGCTTGTCGAGCACCGCGCCTGGCATAGCCGTGCTCCAGCCGTCCGCCTGGTCGCTGCGCGTAACCACGCGATTGTGGTAGTCGAAGCGCAATGCGTGGTGCTTGTCGCCATGGGAATTGTAGTAACTGTAGTTGTTGGGCTCGAAGTGGCCGTCACGCAGTTGGCCGCTGCTCGATTCGGTGATCTTGTCCGAACGGACCAAGGCGATGACACCGCTGGTTTTCATCCGCGACAGGAAGCGGTAGGCGCCATCGGCATTCAATTCGAAACGACGCTCCATGGTGCCGAACGGGACCGAGTCCTGCGAAAGAGCGTAAACCGCGACAAAAGGTCCAGGCGCATCGTTGGCCGTGGCGCCGAAGGCGATCGCCAGCGACAAGCTTATTCCAGCCAGATAGCGCATCGCCCTATGGTAGGATTCGCTGGTCAAAACACAAGCATTGCGCGCGCTGCAGGGCTCATGGCACGCGCGGTATAGGCGGCGGGAAATCTAAGGTGAGCATGGATCCACGACTGAGTCAGTTGAAAGGCGCGCGGGTGATGGTGGTGGGGGACTTGATCCTCGACCGCTACTGGTACGGCGCGACGCGGCGCATTTCACCCGAAGCGCCGGTGCCGGTGGTGGTGGTTGAGTCGGTCGAAGAGCGAGTCGGTGGCGCGGCTAACGTCGCGGCCAATGCCGCAGCGCTGGACGCCGAGGTACTGTTGGTCGGTATCGCTGGCCACGACGCCGCCGGCCAACGCCTTGCGGAACTTTGCCGCGCAGCGGCCATCGAGCCGGTGTTTGCCGTTTGCGCCGGTCACGAAACCGTGGTCAAGTTGCGCGTCGTCAGCCAACACCAGCAATTGGTGCGGCTCGATTTCGAACGCCTGGCACCCGCTGACCTTGGCGATCAGGTGGCGGCATTGGTCGCGCAACATATCGCACGCTGCGAGGTCGTCGTCATCTCCGATTACGCTAAGGGCGCGACCACTCGCGTGCAGGATATTATCGCCATCGCGCGCGCCGCCGCTAAGCAAGTCATAGTCGACCCTAAAGGCACAGACTTTTCCCGCTATACGGGCGCCAGCCTCGTCACCCCCAATCTGCAGGAGTTCGAAGCCGTCGTCGGCGTTTGCAGCAGCGATGCCGAACTGGTCAGCAAGGCCGCGGTGCTGTGCGAACGATTCGGCTTTGAAGCTTTGTTGGTGACACGCGGCGAGGCCGGCATGTCCTTGGTGCGGCCGGGCCAGCCACCCTTGCACCTCGACGCGCGTTCGCGCGACGTATTCGATGTGACGGGCGCCGGTGACACGGTCTGTGCGGTGACTGCAGTGGCCATG
>JANLSI010000440.1:0-1676 GCA_031362345.1 Pseudomonadota bacterium | reverse complement strand
CGTGATCGGGTTTGGCTTCCATGGGCGCAGACAGGTGTTGGTCGTAGTGGCTGGCGATTATAGGAGGTTTGCGACTCACCACGTGCACAGGCCGTGGTGGCGTTCATCGCGAGCGCGACGAGAGCGGGTCTTGATCGATGTCAAAGCGATGTCGCGCAGCCTCGCGTAGGGTCATGCAGAGTGGCATCGCAGCCCGCTGCAATCCGTTAATCCGATGTCGCCAGTGCTACAATCCCGACGGCCCGAAGAGCGCCGTAACCGAGGCCGCGATAGCCCTCTGGCAGCGGCGGTCGCGGCCGTTCGCCGGGTGCGGGCGCGGAGTTCCACAACGCATGTTGAGGCGGTAGCGCTGCGGGCCGGCGACGGCCGGCGATCGATGCTTGGGCGAGTGCAGCGGGTGCGAGAAACGAGTAGATGACAGCAGGGCAGGGACATGGCGGCGGCAGCGAACAGCGCCGCTACGGCCGGGTCCCGATCAATCTCGAAGGGTTGATCGGTATCGCCGGACGGGCGCCCGTGGCCTGCACGGTGCGCGATTTCTGCGTGGGCGGCATGTTCATCAGTGCCGAGCCGCAGACTTATGCAGCACTGCCCGCCTATGCGCCTGCGGTGCTGTTCTTCGCGCTGTTCGTCGACGGTGTCAAACAGGACTTTCAAATCCAACTGCTGATTGCGCGCGCGGTGGCAAAGGGCATCGGCGTGTCTTTCGTCACTCCCGATGCCAAGGCCGTCGAACTGCTCGGCCATCTGGCGGCTGCCAGCGCGCCACCCCCGGCGCCCGCCAACAGCGCCGCGCTGGGCCACACCCAGGAGGGCTTTGCGCCGGAGTTCGCGGCGCTTGCCATGCCGCTCGCGAAGCTCTGTGGTGAGCATGTGCTGCGCATCTGCGATCGCTTCCTGGAACGGGTCGATGAGGTACTGTTCCTGGCTGCCCGCGACGCCGGCAACAACGTCGACCAAAACCGCCTCATGGACGGCCAACGCGAGATGCGCGCGCGCAAGTCGCGTATTCGCGAGGGGGTGCCGAAGCGCGTCGAAATGGGCGTGTCGATACTCGCCGACCCGAGCGCCGAACTCGACAAAGACCCCCAATCCGTCGGCCTTGCTGACTTGTCGCTGGTCGACAAGGACGAGTTCGAGGAATTCCTGGTGATCTCGGAAATGGTCTCGGAATTGGAACCGGAGTTCGGCGAGACCTTGTTCGCGCTCGGCCGCCGCTTCAGTTATCTGGCCAATCGCGAGGTCGACCTGAGCTCGATGCCGATCAGTCCTAGTGTGCTGTGCAATGCGATTTCCGATTGCATGAAGGGCATGCAATCCGATCGTCGCACGACCGCGCGCGTCTACAAAGTGCTGCACGAGATCATGTCCGGCAATCTCGGCAGGTTCTATGACGAAGTAAACGCCATGCTCATCGAGCGTGGCATTCTGCCCGTCATCGAAAAGACCAAGCCGCCGGCCAAAAAACGCCCGGATGCGGCGGTGGCATTCGACACGCCGCTGGCCGAGTCGGTAAGGGTGGTGCCCGACGCGCCTGGCGAAGAGGCACTGACGGACCTCATGCCTGGGCCCGAGAACTATCAGGGCCGCGGTCCGATGCCCGCCTATGGTGTCGCGGCCGCTCCAGCGCCGCAGATGATGCCTGGTCAAGGCCTGCCGCCCGGCCTCGCGCCGGG
>JANLSI010000439.1:0-3582 GCA_031362345.1 Pseudomonadota bacterium | reverse complement strand
CAGTCAGGAGGCGGTGAAAGTCTGCCGCGAACTAGTCGATGCCAATCGCATCGACTTTTATGCGCCGGCCGACTACGGCGCCGGTCGCAAACTCGAACAGCGCGTGCACAAGATTCTCGACTTGATCATTGCGCGGATTTCATTTGAACAGGAACGCCACGAGTTCCTCAAGGATATGCGCAAGGCTTGAATGTGACTGCTATGACGAAAATCCTGCTGCGCCGCGCAGCCCTCTTGTTTGGCACCGTGGTGCTGGGCGTCAGTCTCAGCGCCTGTAGTCATATGTCAGTGCCCAAGATTGCTATGCCTAAAGTTTCAATGCCCAAGCTGCCCTCGCTCAGTCATGAGCCGGAAAAGCCTAAAGACTTATCCGCCACCCCGCGCGACCTGCTGACCGCCAAGCTGATTAATCCACGACCCGATCCGAACATCCCTAACCTCACAGTCGGTAAGCTGATGGAATTTGCCGATCGCTACCTCGCTTGCGATTGCGCCAATATGCGCTTCGGTCAGTCCTGGCAGAAAGTCGATGACGGCTACATTCTGTTGACCAATTCCGGCGTCGTACGGCCACTGCACTTCGTGTGTAAGGATGGCGCGGAGGGGCGTGAATGCTTCCTCGCAGAAATCGATCGCGGGCCGCAGACCGCTGCGCTCGCGGAACGCTTCGTGCCAGGCGGCGAGTTCATCAAGTTCTTGTATGAGAACGGCGTGAAATGCGCGCGCGAAACACCCTGTCAATGAAACCGGGCGCGGTCGTCTGGCGGCCCGCCGCTGTCAATCAAGCTGTCTAGTCGCGGAGAATCCGATGAGCGTACTCAATGACGAACAATCCATGATGGTCGAGGCCGCGCGCCGCTTCGTGCGCGAACAGATCGTCGAGCCACGTCTCGACATGGCGCTCGATCGCAGCGCCGAGTTCCCCCACGCCATCATCGCGGCGATGGCGGAACAGGGCCTGCTCAACCTGGAGTTTCCGACCGACATCGGCGGCGCCGGCTTGTCCTGCCACGATCACACACTGGTGCTGGAGGAATTAAATTACGGCTGCCTCGGCATCGCCACCTCGGCCGTCGCCAGCTCTCTTGCCGGTCTACCGCTGCTGCTCGGCGACAACGACACGTTGCGCCGCAAGTATCTCGGCGGCCTGATGGAGAAGCATGGTTACGCCGCCTACGCCTGCTCGGAACCCGATGCCGGCTCCGACGTCGCTGGCATGAGTACGCGCTTCGTGAAGAAGGGCGACAAGTACATCTTGAACGGCCGCAAGCGCTGGATCACCAATGCCGACGTCGCCGACTGGTACACCGTATTCGCGCGCGAACAGGGCAGCAGTGGTCACCGCGGCATTGCTATCTTCGTGGTGGATGCCGGCACCCCCGGCTTGCGTTGGGAATCGATGATACACAAACTCGGCCAGCGCGCGTCCCACACCGGCGACGTGGTCTTCGACGACGTCGAAGTGCCGGCTAGCAATCTGCTGGCCGGCCCCGAGCATGGTTTCAAACTCGCCATGGCGACCTTCGACCGTTCACGTCCGTGGATCTCGGCGGGCGCTGCCGGTGTTATCCGCCGCGCGCGCGACGAAGCCTTGCGCTATGCCACCGAGCGCAAAACCTTCGGCGAAGCCATCGTCAACCACCAGATGGTGGCCGCGATGCTGGCCGACATGGAAATCAGCTACCTAGCCACCCGCCTGCTATGCCTGCATGCCGCCAGTGAGGTCGACCGCGGCAATCTCCGCGGCAGCCATAGCGCCTGCGCCAAAGCCTTTGGTGGCGATGCGGCGATGAAGGTCACCACCGATGCGGTGCAGATCTTTGGCGGCTACGGCTATACCCAGGATTTCGTCGTCGAGAAGCTCATGCGCGATGCCAAGCTACTGCAGATCTACGAAGGCACTTCGCAGATTCAGCGCCTGGTAATTTCGCGCGACATGGTGAGAAATCTCGGCGCTTGAGTCTCGCCCCACCTACACAATGCCGCTGCTGGGTAGGTGCGAATTCATTCGCACACTGCGCCTGAGACCAAAACAATTCAAACCATCGACACCAATCGAGAGCAACAGCGAGACGCAGACAATGTTGAAGCAGGTGTGAGGCTGGCGCCGGATTCGGGCTGCGCGCCGAGCGGTGCTGTCGTCATACGTGCAGCCATCCTCGCGACGGCCGCTACAGCCCTCGTGTACGGCGTACAGTGCAGGCGTTGCGCGCGCCCTGACCAGCGCGGCGTGCTTACATTACACTAGGGCCAGAAGCTTAAAGCGCAAACGGCGCGACCGCGCGCGGGATTCGAGATCATCATGGCAGCACTACCGGACGACGACGCGCAGGAAACCCAGGAGTGGCTCGACGCCCTCGACGGGGTGATCGATATCGAAGGCCTCGAACGCAGTCATTATCTGCTCGAGCGACTGATCGACAAGGCGCGACGCTCGGGCGTCAATCTGCCCTACTCGGCCAAGACCGCCTACATCAACACCATTCCGCCGCATCGCGAGCAGTACACCCCCGGCGACCCGGATCTGGAATGGAAGATCCGCTCTATCAATCGCTGGAACGCGATGGCGATGGTGGTGAAAGCCAACCGCAAGAACAGCGAGCTGGGTGGCCACATCGCCAGCTATGCGAGCGCCGCCACGCTCTACGAAGTCGGCTACAACCATTTCTGGCATGCACCCTCCGCCTCCCACGGCGGCGACATGATTTTCTTTCAGGGTCATTCTTCGCCGGGCATCTACGCGCGCGCCTTTCTGCTCGGCCTGTTGTCCGAAGAGCAAATGGACAACTTCCGCCAGGAAGTCGATGGCAACGGCCTCAGTTCCTACCCGCATCCGTGGCTGATGCCGGGTTTCTGGCAGTTCCCGACGGTATCGATGGGCTTGGGTCCGATCATGGCCATCTACCAGGCGCGCTTCATGCGCTATCTCGAAAATCGCGACCTGCTCACCCGCCAGGGTCGCAAGGTGTGGGCCTTCATGGGCGACGGCGAGATGGACGAGCCCGAGGCCTTTGGTGCCGCAGCGCTGGCCTCACGGGAAAAGCTCGACAACCTGGTGTTTGTGATCAATTGCAATCTGCAGCGTCTCGACGGACCGGTGCGTGGCAACGCCAAGATCATTCAGGAGTTCGAGTCTGATTTTCGCGGCGCGGGCTGGAACGTCATCAAGGTCATCTGGGGCTCGGGCTGGGATGCGCTGTTAGCGCGCGACAAGAAGGGCCTGCTGCTACAACGTATGGAAGAAGCGGTCGACGGTGAATACCAGGCCTATAAAGCCTCCAATGGCGCCTATGTGCGCGAGCACTTTTTCGGCAAATACCCTGAGCTGAAGGCGATGGTCGCGAACATGAGCGACGACGACATTTGGCGACTCTCCCGTGGTGGTCACGATCCGCACAAAGTGTTTGCCGCCTACACGGCGGCCGTCGCTCATATTGGCCAGCCGACGGTGATCCTGTGCAAAACCGTCAAGGGTTACGGCATGGGCGAGGCCGGTGAGGGGAAGAACATCACCCACTCCCAGAAGAAGATGGGCGAGGATGCATTGAAGGCCTTTCGCGACCGCTTCAATATTCCCGTTGC
>JANLSI010000449.1:0-2306 GCA_031362345.1 Pseudomonadota bacterium | reverse complement strand
GTCAAAATTATCTCTACATTCGGCTGTTCCTGAGCGGCTGCCGCTGCGTTGCTATTCTTGGCAATAGCCCCGCTATTGCCCGCGAATCGCGCCTTGCTGCAACCACTCAGAAACACCCTTGGTGTTGACGAGATAATTCTGACTAGGGTCCTTAGTTGCGCAAGCTCGCTCCGACAGTATTCAGGCGCCAACCATTCAGCCTATATTCCCTGCCTACCGCGCACGAGCGCTACGCAGTGATGAGGCTGAGCGCGGGCCAGCCAAATTCTCCATGGGGGGGCTATGGATCCTGTGACGCTGGAACTCCGCAGTGAAAAGGCGCCGACCATCACGAGGTCGTTCGTGGATTGCGGCACCTATGTACTGGGTCGCGATGGCAGCTTCGCGCACGAAAGCGCGGCCGATGAGCAAGGACTCCTGCACGTCCTGGTGAGGAGCGAGCAACTACGGGTCGCCCCGGGCCTGCACACGAATCTACTCGTCAACGGCAAAGCCACGGTCGGCCCTACCCCGATTCAGAACGGCGATTGGGTCACGCTCGGCACCGTTGTCTACCAGGTGGTACTCAGCCAACGCGCGGAGGCCAGAACCGTGCCGGTGGCAAAACCGACGGCACCTGTGCCCGCTCCCGCACCGCTGGCGGCGGCGACTCACAGCCAAGCGCGCGCCAGCATCGGCGCTGGCGCGCAGGTCGTGATCGGTCGCCATCAGGACTGCACCCTGACTATCGATTCGCCGCTGGTTTCGCGCGAACACGCCCGACTGCGCGTGACGGATGGGCAGTGGCAGCTCGAAGACCTGGGCAGTATCAATGGCAGCTTCGTCAATGGCCGCCGAGTCCGCGAGCCGGTGGTGCTCAAGGTCGGAGACCGGGTCGGCATCGCCACCTTTCTGTATCGCTTCACCGGCGACGGCCTGCGCGCCGATGGTCAGGAAGGGCGCGTGCGCATCGAGGCGCTGGGCATCACCAAGACCGTCAAGGACCGCTCCACTGGCCAGTCACGCAAACTGCTCGATGACATCTCGCTGGTAATCGAACCCGGCGAGTTCGTCGTGATCTTCGGCGGCAGCGGCAGTGGCAAGTCGACCCTGCTCGATACGCTCAATGGCCGGCGCCGCGCGACGGGTGGCCGGGTGCTCTACAACGGGGTCGATTTCTATTCGTCGTTCGATATGTACCGCTCGACTATCGGCTATGTGCCCCAGCAGGACATCGTGCATCGCCGCATCAAGATGCGCCGTGCGCTTGAATACGCCGCGCGCCTGCGCTTGCCGGCCGACACCGCCGAGCATGAGATCGCCGCTTATCTCGATGAGGTGCTGGCCAGTGTGCGCCTGCAGGAGCAGGCCGGGCTGCTGATCGACACCCCGGCGCCGCTCAGCGGCGGCCAGCTCAAACGCGTGAGCCTCGCCGCAGAACTGATCGCGAAGCCTGGCGTACTGTTTCTCGATGAAGTCACCAGCGGTCTCGATGCCGGTACTGACCGGCAGATGATGCAGACCTTCGCCGAGCTCGCGGACGGCGGCAAGACCGTCATCTGCGTGACCCATACGCTGGAGAACATCGCCGCCTGCCAGCTCGTGACTCTTTTGCATCGAGGTCGCCTCGCCTATTTCGGACCGCCGGCCGAGGCTCAGGATTATTTCAAGCTGCAGCGGCTGTCGGACATCTACGAAGTGCTGGACACCCAGCCCCCGCAACATTGGGCCGAGCAGTTCCAGGCCTCGGCGCAACGCAAGCGCTACATCGAGGAGCGCTTGTCCCCGGCGGCCCTGGCGCCAGCCACTGCTAGCGCCGCACCGGTCGCCATCAACACCACGCCACAACGCAGCAACTTCTGGCGCCAGACGCGCATCCTGACCCGACGCTATGTGGATCTCATGCTCGGCGACCAACGCAATCTCGCGATTCTGCTGCTGCAGGCACCCTTGATCGGCATGGTGGTAGGCGCTGTGTTCGATACCAGCGGTCCGCCTGCTGGCCAGGCCATCGCCCAGGGCCAGGTGGCCTTCATGCTGGTGCTTTCGGCCGTCTGGTTCGGCTGTCTGAATTCGGCGCGCGAGATTGTGAAGGAATTGCCGGTGTATCTGCGCGAACGTTCGGTGAACCTGGGCCTTGTGCCTTACATCGCGAGCAAGCTGCTGCCGTTGGCGACGCTGGGTCTCGTTCAATGCCTGTTATTGCTGGGTGTGGTCTCCGCCATCCTGACCCTGCCCGGCGATTTCCTGCCGCGGCTGCTGCTACTGACAGCCAGCGCCTTCGCAGCCGCGGCGATGGGACTGGCGATCAGTGCCTTCGTCGATAC
>JANLSI010000432.1:0-4741 GCA_031362345.1 Pseudomonadota bacterium | reverse complement strand
CAGCCCGCGACTCCGCCCGTCCCGGCCATCGCGCCCGGCGCCGCCCTGCGCACCTATTTCAATATCGCCAAAGCCTGGTCCTTGACCGAGCAGCAGACCATGACCCTGCTCGGCTTCGATGCCAGCACCCGCAGCACTTATTTCAAATGGAAGAAAGATCCCGACGGCGCGCGCCTCGGGCGTGACAAGCTCGAGCGCTTGTCCTACGTGTTCGGCATCTACAAGGCATTGCAACTGCTGCTGCCCGATCCTGCCGCCGCCGATGGCTGGCTGCATCGACCGAACAGCGCCGTGCCCTTTGGCGGGCGGGCGGCCATCGAACGCCTGCTGTCGGGCAACATCGCCGATTTATACGTGGTGCGTGAATATCTGGATACCGCACGCGGATGGTCTTAAAAACCCCCACCTCAACGCTGCGTTGGACACCCGCCTGGCGGCTGGTGGCAAGCCGTTTTCCGCCGATCGGCCTGTTCGACCGGGTCGCGCGTGCCGCTGATCTGGAGAGCGTTTTCGCCATCGAAAGCCTGAGCAATGCGCGCCTGCGCCAGGAGGCCGGTGAACTCGCCCTGGTGCCGCCCGAGGAGCGCGTCAGTGGGCCGGGCACAACGCCCATCATGGCCGCCTTTACCCACCTGAACGCCCAGGGTAGTCGCTTCACCAATGGCAGCTATGGCGTGTACTACGCGGCCCGCAGCATCGACACCGCGATAGTCGAAACCGCCTTTCACCGCGCGCGCTTTCTGGCCGCCACCGCCGAGGCAGCGATGGAAATCGATATGCGCAGTTACGCCGCCGACATCGCCGGCGAATTCCATGACATCCGCGGCGCTATGCGCCGCCTTGCCGCCCTCTATGCACCCGATCCGACCACCTATGGCGCGGCCCAGGACTTCGCGCGCGGTCTGCGCAAACAAGGCTCGAACGGCATCGCCTATAACAGCGTGCGCGACCTCGGTGGCGAATGCGTAGCGGTCTTCAAACCGCGCGCCATCGCGCCGGTGGTGCAAGGCCCCCACTATTGCTATGTGTGGAACGGCAAATTGATTTCGGACATCTACATCAAGTCCGCCTACCGTCGCTGCGAGGCGACGGGCGATTGCCCAGTCGACGTCAGCGCGTGACGCCGACTGGACTTGCGTCTCGCGATCAGGCCTTGCGTCGACGCGCTACGGCGCCTAGCGCGCCGATACCACCCACCAGCAAGGGCAGACCAGCCGGCACCGGCACGGGTGACGGTACCACCGCAAACGAGATGCGGTAGATGTCGCTATTGGCGCTGAGCTGACTGTTGAAGTTGTAACCGGCTGCGGTCAACAGACCATTGAAGGCCGCCAGTTCAGCGAAATTGAAGGCCACCACCGAATTCTGATCGGCGCGCAGATTGTTGTTGCCAACGAAGGCCGCCGCGGCCGGATCGAAGATCTCCGAACCCGCGTCCCACACGTCGCGAGCGCGTTGCAATATGTCGTTGATGACAAGATTGCCGGCGGCATCGAACAGGCGGAAACGCGTCGGTGAGTCATTGCCGATGAAGAAGTCGTTGCTCGGCACCACCATCGCCGCGAAGGTAAAAAAGGGGTTCACATCGGTATCGATAGTGAAGGTGTTAGTGCCGCTCAGACCCGGCACCAGGGGGCCGGCCGGGTTGGGCAGGATAGTCCCGGTAACCGCGCCCGGATCG
Organism: Pseudomonadota bacterium; assembly: GCA_031362345.1. GTDB lineage: Bacteria > Pseudomonadota > Gammaproteobacteria > JADJYF01. The sequence goes on along the minus strand of JANLSI010000432.1, from coordinate 3,060 downwards.
GCGGCTGCAAAAGCCGGGAACCAGGCCGCGCCACTGCCGCCTTCGGCGACAGAAATAATGGCGGCATTGGCCACCTGGCCGATATTGAAGGCATCGAACACGCCGCTGTGGAAGCCGACGCGCAAGGGCGCAAAGCTGATGCCGTTTTGCGGTGTGAGGTTTTCGACAGTGACTTTGAGCTGCACAACCGCAGCTTGGCTGGAAAATGGCAGGGCGGCGGCGACCACCGCCGCGAACAAGGTTTTGATCAATCGCATGGTAAAGCTACTCCTGAGTGTTGAATGGGCAAACCCACGTCGCGCCAGGAAGACGCGCACGCCAGGCTCCATGCACTAATACGCAGATCAGCCGCGAATCGATGCTGCGGGAAAAACTTTGCCCGTCGCAGCCCAACCCGCTTCAACGCGCGCGTAACACCCAGCTGCCGGCCAACGCCCCCACCCCACCGAGCGCGAGGCCCGGCAACAGGTGATAGAGAAAGATATGGCTGGGCGTATACATGCAGGCGAGCTGCATGAGCAGAGCCGGCATGGCACCCGCCGCCAAGCCGAGCAGGCAGCCGGTCCACGCGCCGTGCAAAGGCCACCAGCGGCGCGCCAGCCACAGCCCCCAGAGCAGCGCGGGTAGGCCGACCACCGCCGCTTCCAGCACACAATGGGCACGCTTGCCGTCCATCGACGGCGGCAGACTCGGCGCATGAAACCCATAGGCATATAGCGCCAGCCACACCGCCAGCAAGACCAGCGGCCAGGCCACCCGTGCACGCAGCGGCGTGATGGCCGGGATGGCGAGGCGCAGGCCAGCGACACCAAGCGACACAATGGTGACGACACCAAGCAGGTTCTCAAGCAGAAAACGCGGCGAAGCGATGAGTTGCTGCAGGCTAGCGCTGCGGAACGGCCCCACCAGCAGCAGCGCCACCACGCTGAATGCGCCGGCGCCGAGCAACCACAGGGCAACCACGACGGCGCTGCCGGCGGGCGTCGGCACCGGGCGCAGATCGGCGCTGAGTTCGGCTATCAGTCGTTGGCGGGCGGCATTCATGTCGGTAGTCCTTCGGCTTCGAGCGCACGGCGGATCGCCAGCAAGCCGCGTCGCAGGCGCGCCTTGAGTGCCGCTTCGGAGATACCCAGCCAGGCGGCCGCCTCGGCGGTCGTGCAGCCGGCGTACTGGGTCAGCGCGATCGCTTCACGGTGATCGGGCGCGAGGCCTTCCAGCACTTTGACGCCGTCCAGCCGGCGTTGCAGTTCCTGCGGGTCGCTGCCGGTATCGAGCAGTTCGACGCGCCGTGCGCCGCCCAGCTGGCGGGCCTGGCGCAGTACGTCGATGGTCTTGTGACGCACAATCGTGAACAGCCACGGCCGAAACGGGCGGCCAGGGTCGTAGGTGTGGCGGGCCTTATGGATGGCTAACAGGCATTCCTGCACGCAGTCCTCAAGACTGTCGATGGATCCGAAGCGCACCCGAATATAGGTCTCGATGGCATTTGCCAGTTCGACCAGCAGACGCCGATAGGCGTCTTGGTCGCCGCCGTGGGCCAAGGCCATCCACGCCGCCCAGCGCTGTTCGTCGGCGCTCCAGCGCGATGCTTGAGGGTCTGGCTGCATAGGGCTCCGAGGGACTGGAGGACGAGGATCATGGTCGGTCATGGGCGATACGGAGCGTCAGGGGATTTCGATGCCTTGAGGGAGGAAGTTAGGCGACGAAGTGTCCGAATTCATTCGGACATTCGCGCCTCAGCCAAGCCTCTCACGGGCAAACGACTCCGATCCGCTCGCACAAATCGATGGCCTGGCGCGTCACCCGCGCTCGATAGGCCAATACTTCCACGCCGGCTGCCAAGGCCGCGCGCAGGGTACGCCCATAGAGCGGGTCGATGGCATCGGCCGGGCGCACTTGCGAGACATCGCCGCGCTGCACGCAATAGACCAGCACGGCACGACGGCCGTCGGCGGTGAGGCGCATCAGTTCACGCAAATGCTTGGCACCGCGCGCACTCACCGCGTCGGGAAACAGGGCGATGCCCTGCTCGACGGCGGCGGTCACATTCTTCACTTCCACATAGCAGTCGACGCGCGCCGAATCTTGCAGCAGCAGATCGATGCGACTGCGCTCGACACCGAACGCGACTTCGCCCCGCAAGCTAGCGTAAGCCCCAAGCTCGCTGATCACGCCCTGCTCTATCGCTTCACGCACCAATTTATTGGGCAGGCCGGTATTGATCCCGACCAGCACGCCCTCGACCTCGACGAGTTCCCAGGTGTGACGATACTTGCGCGTCGGCGAATCGCTGGCGGACAACCACACACGGCTACCGGGGGTGCAACAACCGAGCATGGAACCGGTATTGGGGCAGGCCGCGGTCAGGCGCGTGCCATCGTCGAGTTCAACGTCGGCAAGAAAACGCTTATAACGACGCAGCAAGGTGCCGGCGCGCAGGGTCTGGGTAAATTTCACGCCGACTAGCGCCTCAGATCTCGATGTCGTAGGCCGTGGCGATGCTCATGTCAGACGCAGTTCGATGTAGCTGCGTTGCTCGAAACGGCCGCCGATCTTGGCCAGGGTATCGGCCAGCCACATCTGCCAGCCGTACTTGGCGCGCAGTGCGGCCAGCGCCCGCGTGCGACTTGCCGCGTCGTCGACGATGCGCGCGCTGGCGGCGCGCCACGGCCCCGTCACCCGTCCGCGTAGGGTGCAGGCGGCGAGATTGGCACGGCCATTCAAACGTATGCGCTTGACCTTGCCAGCCGCCGGCGCGCTGAACACGTAGAACGCGCCGTCGGCCGCAGCAATCCACACCGGCGTAGACACTTCGCGGCCATCGCGACGATAGGTAGCGAGACTGACGTAGAACTCGCGCGCGGGGTCGAGGGCGATGGTGTTCATGGTGACCTTCGGAATTGCTGGGACGGCGCGCACTATAGCGCGTCATCCGCTCCCACTAGTTCCGCCTCAAGTTGTGGGGGGGGGGTGAATAAGGGAAAAAAAAAAAGCCCCGGGGGGGTTGGGGTTGTGAAGGGTAGTTTTTTTTGTTGGGGGTATTTTATTTTTTGGTGTTGG
>JANLSI010000427.1:0-1743 GCA_031362345.1 Pseudomonadota bacterium | reverse complement strand
GGATGATCGTCAGTACGGCGCGATGAGCGACGTGATGGCGCGCGCGAAGATGCCCGCCAAGGCCTCCGAGCGCTGGACCGAGGTCTTGAAGATCACCCTGCCCCTGACTTGTTACGCCGAATACGCGGCGATGAAATGTACCGGTCAGCTGGTCGAGGCGGTCGATAATGCCGAACTGCGCCAAGGTTACCTGGCGCAGATGATCGACGAGGTACGCCACACTCACCAGGAAGCCCACCTGGTGCGTTATCTCGCCAAGCACTCGATCGACGCGGAAGGCTTCGAGCGTGGTTTCAAGCTGCGCAACAGCAATTTCCTCATGCGTGCCAGCCGCGCCTGCTTCGATAGTTTCTTTGCCGGCAATCCCCTTGAGGGTGCACTCAATCTGCAGGTCGTGGCGGAAACCGCCTATACCAATCCCTTGTTCGTGACGCTCACCGAAGTGGCAGCGGCGAACGGCGATCAAGCCACGCCGACGACTTTTCTTTCCGTGCAATCCGACGAGGCACGCCACATGGCGAACGGCTACGCGACCCTCGCCGCGATCGCGTCGGTGCCGGATAACCTGCCGCGCCTGCAACGGGATTTCGATTCTGCGTTCTGGCGCCAGCATACTTTTCTCGACACCTTCGTCTCGGCGGTCTATGACTATTTCCAGGAAAATCGCGGTGGTTCCTATCACGAAGCCTGGACCGAATGGGTCGACCACGACTGGGCCGGTGGTTACATCGAACGCCTTGAACCCTTCGGTGTCGCGCTGCCGCGTGATTGGCTGGAAGCGAAAGAACGGGTGAAGTGGGTGGGTCACACCGCCATGATGCTGTTGGCCGCGACTTGGCCCATGCAGTTCATCCGCATCGACCCGCTGACCGCCCGCGATTTCGACTGGTTCGAACTGAAGTATCCCGGCTGGTACGAGCGTTACGGTGCGTTCTGGGAAAACTACGCGGCGATGAGCGATCCGGCCCACGGTCAGATCCCGATCTCACTAATGGGCAGTATTCCGACCTTGTGTCGGGTCTGCCACATGCCTTGCGTATTTCCACGCCCGGATATCTCGACGGTGCGCATCAAGGATTTCGGCGGCCGCAAACATGCGTTCTGCTCGGACGGCTGCGAGCGAACCTTCGCCTACGAGCCGCACCGTTACGCCCAGAGCCGCACCTGGGACGAGCATTTCGACGGCTATTCGCTGGCCGAATACATCGAGAAATGCGGGCTGGTGCGCAACGATGGCAAGACCTTGCTGGCCCAGCCGCATCTCCGGGCTGACCGGCGCTGGACGCTGGACGATATTCGTAAACAGCAGTTCGAGATCCGCGACCCGCTAAAGGACTTGCCGTCCCAGGGCCCGGTAGTAGTGCTGCAATGAGCGCGACCGCCAGCGAACGTGGTGTGGGCAAGGTCGCACGCGATTTTACCTTCATCACACCGGCGGGCCGACGTCTGACGGAGTACGAGGCCCTCACCGTCCATCAGCAGCCCGATGCCTGGGGCTTCGACAAGCTCGATGCTAATTTGAGCGAGACTGAATGCTATTTACTGCGACCCGATGGCGAGACCCTGTGGTCCCAGCGCTCGACCCAGCTGCGTCACGACGACTGGTATGCCTATCGCGATCCTGCTCAGCAGTGGCAGCGCACCTATGTGCGTCACCAGGAGCAACAGGAAACGTCCATCGCCCGCATGACCGAAGACGCTGGTCTGGATGGCGCGCTGGCGGCGCTGCCCGCCGGCTGGGTG
>JANLSI010000420.1:0-2674 GCA_031362345.1 Pseudomonadota bacterium | reverse complement strand
TGGACTGAGGGATGTTCGGGGACAGTTTACTTAATTGCGCCGCCAGCCCCCCGAGATCTCTGATCACCCATTCCGCGCACTTAAGTAAACTGTCCCCGAACTAATCGAATTAACGCACCGCCCGAATAAAAACCTGAGAGGAGAGTCCCCATGGCCGACGCCTACATCATTGACGCCGCTCGCACCCCCACCGGCAAGCGCAAGGGCAGCCTGCAAGACATGCATCCGGCCGATCTCGGCGCGCACGTCATCCGCGCCATCGTCGAACGCAATGGCATTCCGGACGAGGATTACGACGACGTTATCTTCGGCTGCCTCGACACCATCGGTCCGCTGGCCGGTGATATCGCGCGCACCTGCTGGCTAACCGCCGGCTATAGCGAAGCGGTGCCCGGCGTGACGATAGACCGTCAATGCGGCTCCTCCCAGCAGTCGGTACATTTCGCCGCCCAGGCGGTGATGTCTGGTGTTAACGACGTGGTGCTGGCCGGCGGCGTGCAAATCATGACCAAGATCCCGATCGGCTCCTCGGCCCAAGTCGGCGGCGCCTTCGGCTTCAAAGATCCGATCAGCGGTTCGCCGGGCTGGACCAGGCGCTATGGGCCCGTTCCCCCCAGCCAGTTCGCCGGCGCACAGATGATGGTCGATAAATGGGGTTTCACCCGCCACGACCTTGAGGTCTATTCGCTGGAATCCCATCGCCGCGCCGCCCAGGCCATCCGTGAAGGCCGCTTCGATCGCGAAATCGCGCCGGTCGGCGACTTCAAGATGGATGAGACGGTACGCGAATCCACCCTCGAACAGATGGCGAGCCTCGACACCATCTTCGGTCTGAAGTCGATCACCGCTGCGGTCGCGAGCCAGACCTGCGATGCATCCTCGGCCATGCTCATTGCCTCCGAAGCGGCGGTGAAGCGCTACAACTTGAAGCCCCGTGCGCGCATCCATCACATGAGCGTGCGGGCCGAAGATCCGATCATGATGTTGTCGGCGCCTATCCTCACCACGCGCTACGCGCTGAAGAAAGCCGGCATGACGATGCAAGACATCGACCTGGTCGAGATCAACGAAGCCTTCGCACCGGTACCGCTGGCGTGGTTGAAGGAGATTGGTTACCCCCACGAGAAAACCAACGTCAACGGCGGCGCCATCGCCTTGGGCCATCCGCTGGGCGCGACCGGCACCAAGCTTATGACCACCTTGCTGCACGAACTTGAGCGCAGCGGCGGCCGTTACGGTCTGCAGACCATGTGCGAAGGCGGCGGCCAGGCCAACGTCACCATCATCGAGCGTTTATAAGCTTTTCGTAACGGGGAGAACACAAAATGACCCAAGTAAACGGCGTCCATCATCTCGCGATTATGACGGCCGACGTCAAATCGCAAATCGACTTCTTCTCCGATGTGCTGGGCATGAAACTGAAGGCCTTGTACTGGATGCACAACGTCGATGGTTATTTCCATGCTTTCATGGAATTGAATCCCAGTTGCTCTATCGCTTTCGTCGCTGCGCCTGCGGTGAAGGACATACCCACCGAGTTTGGTGTGTCCCACGCCGGCAACCCGGTCAAACCCTGCGCCGCCGGCGCCATGCAACATGTCGCCTTTAACGTCGACGACGACGCAACCCTGCTGGCAATGCGCGATCGTATCCGCTCGCGCGGCGTGCGCGTGATGGGGCCGCTCGATCATGGCTTCTGCAAGTCGATCTATTTCGGTGGGCCTGAGAATCTGGTGCTGGAGGTATCGACTTCCGAACGCGGGATCGATGCCGAGGCCTGGATCGATCCGCAAGTGGTGGCGTTGAACGGCATCAGCGCCGAGGAACTCGCGCGCTACAAGAATCCAGCGTCGTTCAAAGACAGCGGTGGCGCGCTCGCGCAACCGCCGGCCGGTACGGGTAAGCCGGAATATACCCACATGGATGCGGGCTTCGCCCACGCCTTCGATCTGCCCGATGAGGTGGTGACCCGAGAGTTAAGCGAGAACACGCCGCCGGTGCAGGTGGCATCGGCGGGCTAGCAGCCCATCAAGCCCAGGAGGCCGCACCATGGCTCAGCACAAAGCCAGCATTCACTGGCAATTCGCCGGCGGCGACTTCCGCAAGGGCCGCTATTCACGCGCCCATACCTGGCGCTTCGACGGTGGACTGGAGGTGGCGGCCTCGCCCTCGCCCCACGTGGTGCCGGCGCCGTGGTCCGAGGCCAGCGCCGTCGACCCCGAAGAAGCCTATGTCGCCTCGCTGGCAAGCTGCCACATGATGACCTTCCTGTTCCTCGCCGCGCGCGCCGGCTTCGAGGTCTCGAGTTACGACGACGACGCGGTCGGCACCCTGGCCAAGAACGAAAAAGGTACCTGGTGGGTCGACGAGGTGGTGCTGAATCCGTGCATTGTCTATGGCGGCGAGAAGGCCGCACCGAGCCGCGAAGAAGCCGAGCGCCTGCACCACGCCGCCCATGAGGAATGCTTTATTGCCAACTCGGTGAAAACCCGCATCACGATGGCTGCGCCGGACTGAACGCCCGCGCACACCTCTGTTAAATACGTCCATTAATGGACTAATTAAAATTAGAAGTACTAATATGGACTAACACTCTCACGCACCACGGGTCGTGAACCATGGCCAGACGCATTCAGCCCGCGACTCCGCCCGCCCCGGCCATTGCGCCCGGCGC
>JANLSI010000412.1:0-1631 GCA_031362345.1 Pseudomonadota bacterium | reverse complement strand
CCTTGATCCCGGTCGCGGCGCTCGCGCCTAATGCCGCGAACGTGAGCTTTGAGGTGGCGGCCGCGATCTGGATGGCGTATCCGACCGCCTATGGTGGCCTGGTTGAAGTGGGCGGCTTGCGTGCCGGCGCTGCACAACATGTGGTCATCACGGCGGCCAGTTCGAGTGTCGGCCTGCCCGCGATCCAGATCGCGAAGGCCCATGGTGCCAAGGTCATTGCCACCTCGCGCGGCCCATCGAAGAAAGCCGCGCTGCTCGCTGCCGGCGCCGATCACGTCATCGTCACCGGCGAGGAAGACTTTGCCGCGCGCGTGATGGATATCACCGGCGGCCGCGGCTTCGACATCGCCTTCGATGCAGTCGCCGGTCCCTTCCTTGAAACCCTGGTGGCGGGCGCGGCCATCGAGGCCACTATTGTCGAATATGGCGGGCTGTCGATGGCGCCGACACCCTTCCCGCTGTTCCCGGCCATCGGCAAAGGCTTGCGGGTGTGCGGCTTTCACCTGCTCTACAACTTGTTCGAGCATGCCGATCGTACCCAGCGCGCGCTCGCTCACCTGGGCGAGAAGCTCGCGAACGGCACCTATGCACCGGTCATCGACCGTGTCTTTGCCCTTGACCAGGTGGCTGACGCCTATCGGCATATGGCGACCGGCGAGCAGATCGGCAAGATCATTGTCAGTTGCGCTTAAGAGGCGGAGGCAAGCCATGGTCGATCTGATCACCGCCAACCATACCGGGCGCGAACTCGCCCTCATGCTCAGTGGCAAAAAGCCACTGGCGATGTTCTACGCAGAGCGCGCGGAGCTGCCGAACGAAGTGTTGATTCCAGAGCAGGCCTTTGCGGCGCACGTGATGACCGATGAAATCGTGCGCGCAGAAATCACCCTGGAGTCCGGCTACTCGGCCTTACTCGGTCGCAACGCACAGATCAGATATGTGTTCTTCGCGCTCGCGCCACAAGCATGGCGAATTAGTGCGATGAGTTTGCTCCGGGAATCCTTCGCCAAATCGCGCTGCCCGTGGAATGAAGCCCTGGAGCGCATCGAGGGCACCCTGCTCGGCTATAGCGACGAAGAGATCACGACACGCTGCGTCGCGCTCGGTCTGATCAAGAACGAGGCCACCCAAGGCAGTCGTTAAAAGGCATTGAACTGGCCGCCGCCTCGCACCCTTCAAAAAAATCCATTGCCGGGCAGCACTTCGCCGTTGATCAGGTAATTGCCGATCGCGCGTGCCTTATACACCGTCGGGTTATGGGAGGCGACGGTACGGATATTGCGCCAGTGCCGATCGAGATTCGCGCTTTGCTTGACCGCCGACGAACCACCGACGTCGAACAGGCGCGTCGCCGCACGGGCCGCGAGGTCATCGATCACCACCTTGGCCTGGGCCGCCAGCATCGATGCGCGATGGGCGAGCGCGAAGTCGGCAGCGCCGTCCACCACCGACGCAAGTGCGATGTCCTGGGCATCCGCCGCCGCCAGCACGATGCTTTCCGCAGCGAAAGCCGCGCTTTCAAGTTCGCCGACAATCTGCTGCAGCAAGGGATCGCCGCTCGCTGTGTCGCTAGGCGCGTGGGAATAGGTACGGCCACGGCTCTTGACCACCTGGGCCGCATCGCTTGCGAC
>JANLSI010000395.1:0-10778 GCA_031362345.1 Pseudomonadota bacterium | reverse complement strand
GGCCACGCGGTGTCATAGAGGTTGAGCGCCGGCACGGTCGCGGTCAGATCGATATTGGCTTCCCAGTAGGCGTCGATGGTGCCGACGTCACGCCAATAGGGCTCACGTCCCGGTTCCAGACCGACGCAACAACTATCGAAGGACAGCGCGCGGGCATCACCGCGCGCCACCACGTTGGGAATGAGATTGCGGCCGAAGTCGTGCTCCGAGTCCTCGCAGGCGGCGTCGGCGGCCAGCGCGTCGTAGAGATACTGGGCGTTGAAGACATAGATGCCCATGCTCGCGAGCGCGATACCGGGTTTGCTGGGCATCGCCGGTGGCAGCGCCGGTTTTTCGAGAAAGCGTGTGATGCGCTGCTGGGCATCGACATCCATCACACCAAAGCCCGCCGCCTGATCGACGGGTACCTCGATGCAGCCGACCGTACAGGGCGCGCCGCTCGCGACATGACGCGCCAGCATTTCCATGTAATCCATTTTGTAGATGTGATCGCCGGCCAGCACCAGGATGTAATCGGCGCCATAGCCCTGCACGATGTCGAGATTCTGGAAGATGGCATCGGCCGTGCCCTTGTACCAGGAGTGTTCGTCGATGCGCTGCTGGGCCGGCAGCAGATCGAGGAACTCGTTCATTTCCGATTTGAGAAACGCCCAGCCGCGTTGCAGATGACGCAGCAGGCTGTGGGACTTGTACTGGGTCAGCACGCCGATGCGGCGGATACCCGAGTTCAGGCAATTCGACAGCACGAAATCGACGATGCGAAATTTACCCCCGAAGTACACCGCCGGTTTGCAACGCACGTCGGTCAGTTGTTTGAGACGTGAACCACGGCCACCGGCCAACACGAAGGCATAGGATCGTCGCAGCATCCGTAGCCGTTGCGGTTCTTCGAGCACCATAAAGCTCCCCTACGCGGCCACGCGCCCGCTATTGGTGCGCACCACAAACGCGTTCAGTAAATCGATCCGGCGCGGTAGTTTTCCAGACCATGCATCGCGTTACAATCGATTCACAGTGAAGGACTCGAAGCACCCATTCCCGATCGAGCCGCCGCAGAACGATGCGCTCGCATTGCGTCGTTCGGTGGCCCATGCCCTGCTCTATAGCGGCGGCCGATATCCCGATGTCGCCACTCACAAGGACTGGTATCACGCGGTCGCCAGCGCCGTGCGCGACCGGCTGGTCGAGCGCTGGATGGAAACTACCCAGCGCTGGCGAGCGGCCGACGCCAAACGCGTCTACTACCTGTCGATGGAGTTCCTGATCGGCCGCACCCTGTCCAACGCTTTGCATGCGCTCGATCTGTATGACGAACTCGCAGCGGCGGTCAACGGCCTGGGCGTCGATCTCGAAGAGATCCGCGAGCAAGAGCCCGACGCTGCGCTCGGCAACGGTGGCCTCGGCCGCCTCGCCGCCTGCTTCCTCGATTCAATGGCGACCTTGGGCCTACCTAGCTGCGGCTATGGCATCCGTTATGACTACGGCATGTTCGCCCAACACGTGCTCAATGGTTATCAGGTCGAGCAGCCTGACGACTGGCTGAAATTCGGCAACCCTTGGGAGTTTCCGCGCCCCGATACCACGTATGTCATCCATTTCGGCGGTTGGGTCAGGCGCAACGAAGATGGCGCGCAATGGCTCGACACCGAAGCGGTGCTGGCGATGGCCTACGATCTGATTGTGCCCGGCCATGGCACGCGCGCGGTCAGCACCTTGCGGCTGTGGCATGCCAAGGCCGCCGAGTCGCTCGATCTGGCGCTGTTCAACCAAGGCGATTACATGCGCGCGGTGCGCGCCAAGAATCTCTCGGAAAACGTCACGCGGGTCTTGTATCCCGACGATTCCAGTTACCAGGGCCGCGAACTGCGCTTGCGTCAGGAGTTCTTCTTCACTAGCGCCTCAATGCAGGATATCCTCACGCGCTACATGCGCGATCACGCCGACTTCGAGCAATTGCCGGACAAGGTCGCGGTCCATTTGAACGATACGCACCCGGCCATCGCAGTACCGGAGCTGATGCGCTTATTGCTCGACATCCATCGGCTCGAATGGGCCGACGCCTGGGCGATGTGCTCGCGGATCTTTTCCTACACCAATCACACCTTGATGCCGGAAGCCCTTGAGACCTGGCCGCTGGAAATGATGCGCAGCGTGCTGCCACGGCATCTCGACATCATCTTCGAGATCAACGAACGCTTCCTCGCTGAGGTGCGCGCCACCAGCGGTGAAGATCCGGCCCTGCTCGCGCGGCTGTCCTTGATCGACGAATCGGGCGAGCGGCGCGTGCGCATGGCCCATCTGTCGGTGGTCGCGAGTCATACGGTCAATGGCGTGTCTAAGCTGCACAGTGCGCTCATCGTGCAATCGATCTTCGCCGACTTCGCGCACCTGTGGCCGACGCGCTTCTGCAATAAGACCAATGGCATCACGCCACGGCGCTGGCTGGTGAGCGCTAATCGCGGCCTCACCGCCCTGCTTGATGAGCGTCTCGGCGACGGCTGGCGACGGGATCTCGGCCAGCTCGCCGGCCTGCGCGCCCACGCCGACGACGCCGACCTGCTGGCGCGTTTTGCCGCCATCAAGCGTGCCAACAAGCAACGCCTGGCGCGCTGGGTCGAGCAGCAGCTCGGTATCGCGATTGACCCCGACTCGCTGTTCGACGTGCAAGTCAAGCGCATGCATGAGTACAAGCGCCAACTGCTGAACGCCTTGCACGTGGTGGCGCGCTATCACGCCATCGTCGCCAACCCGAACGCAGGTTGGGTGCCGCGCACGGTGTTGTTCGCCGGCAAAGCGGCGTCGGCCTATCGCATGGCCAAGCTCGTCATCAAACTCATTAACGACATCGCCGCGCGCATCAACCACGACCAGCGCGTCAACCATCTGCTGAAAGTAGTGTTCGTACCGAACTACGGCGTGTCGATGGCCGAGCTGGTGATGCCGGCCGCCGATCTGTCGGAGCAGATCTCGACCGCCGGCACCGAGGCCTCGGGTACCGGCAATATGAAATTCGCGCTCAACGGCGCGCTGACCATCGGCACCCTGGACGGCGCCAATATCGAAATACGCGAAGAAGTCGGGCCGGAGAATATCTTCATCTTCGGCATGAACGCCGCCGAGGTCGAACAGCTGCGCGTCGGTGGTTACCGACCGCTCGATTACTACGAGAGCAACCCGGTGTTGAAGCGCGTGCTGGACAGCATCGCCGGTGGCGAGTTCTCGCCGGAAGAACCGCAGCGTTTCGTGGCCTTGGTCGATTCCCTGCTGCGCTTTGGCGATCACTATCTGCTGCTCGCCGACTTCGATTCCTATCTCACCGCGCAAGGCCAGGTCGATACTTTGTATCGCGACCCGTCCGCCTGGGCGCGACGCGCGTTGCTCAATGTCGCGGGCATGGGCGCTTTTTCCAGCGATCGTACTATCGCCGAATATGCCGAGCAGATCTGGCGGGTCACCCCCGTCGTCGACTGACCACCCACTGACGCGCGCGCGGGACCTCGAGCCCGTCGTGCCGCCTGGTGCATGGGACGCCCTGCTGGCGGGCAATCATGGCGATCCTTTTGCTTTGCTCGGCCCCCATCAGAACGAACAGGGCGATTGGTGGATCCATGTCTTCCTGCCGGGCGCGGCGAGCGTCGCGGTCGTCACGCCAAGGTCCCATCGTGTGCTGGTCGATCTGCAAGTGGCTGACGAGCGCGGCTTGTTCAAAGCATGCCTGCCGTCACTGGCCAATCGCCCCGACTATCGCCTGCGCGTCACCTGGCAGGACGGCGTTAACCGCGACATCATCGACGACCCTTACCGCCATCTGCCGCTGCTCGGCGCGACCGATCTGTGGCTGCTGGCCGAAGGCACCGAGCAACGTCCCTACGAGAAGCTCGGTGCCCAGTGCTGTCACGTCGACGGTGAGGACGGCACGATGTTCGCGGTGTGGGCGCCCCAGGCACAACGCGTGGCGGTGGTCGGCGACTGGAATTTCTGGGACGAAAGACGCCATCCCATGCGTCTACGGCGCGAAGCCGGTGTATGGGAACTGTTCTTGCCCAGCGTGCCGCTCGGGGCGCGTTATAAATTCGCGATCCTCGATGTGCACGGTGCGCGTCTACCGTGGCGCGCCGATCCCTATGCGCGTCAGTGTGAATTGCGTCCGGCCACGGCCTCGGTGGTCGCGGCAGCCTTACCGCGCGCGGCCAGCGCGCCGCGCACGGTGACGCTGGCGCAGCCGATGGCCATCTACGAGGTGCATGTCGGCTCGTGGCGCCGCGCCGGTGCCGACGGTGAACGCTGGCCGAGCTGGGACGAACTGGCCGACAGCCTGATCCCCTACGCCTGTGATCTCGGTTTCACCCATATTGAATTGATGCCGATCGCCGAACATCCTTTCGACGGCTCGTGGGGTTATCAACCCATCGGCCTCTACGCGCCGACTGCGCGCTGCGGCGAGCCGGCCGGTTTCCTGCGTTTCGTCGAACGTTGCCATGCCGCCGAGTTGGGCATCATCCTTGACTGGGTGCCGGGGCATTTTCCGGCGGACGCCCATGGTCTGGTCTGTTTCGACGGCACCCATCTCTATGAACACGCCGATCCGCGCGAAGGCAGCCATCCCGACTGGGGCACGCTGATCTACAACTATGGCCGCTTTGAGGTGCGCGATTTCCTGATCGGCAATGCGCGCTACTGGATTGAGCGTTTCGGCATCGACGGTCTACGCGTCGACGCGGTGGCGTCGATGATCTATCGCGACTACAGCCGCGCCGCCGGTGAGTGGCTGCCGAATGTGCATGGCGGCCGCGAGAATCTCGAAGCCATCGGTTTTTTACGTCGCATGAACGAAGAGCTGGGCACGGATTATCCCCATGCCCTGACCATCGCCGAAGAATCGACCAGTTGGCCGGGGGTCAGTCAGCCGACCACGGGCGGTGGTCTCGGTTTCCACTACAAGTGGAATATGGGCTGGATGAACGATGTGCTGCGCTATTTCGCGCGCGACCCGCTCTATCGTTGTCACCATCAGAACGAGCTGACTTTCGGCCTGCTATACGCCTTCAACGAGCATTTCATCCTGCCCTTGTCCCACGACGAAGTGGTGCATGGCAAAGGCTCTTTGCTCGGCAAGATGCCTGGCGATCGCTGGCAGCGTTTCGCCAATCTGCGGCTGCTGCTGGCCTTCATGTATGCCCATCCGGGTCGCAAGCTATTGTTCATGGGCGGTGAATTCGGCCAGCAACAGGAATGGAATCACGATGACAGTCTCGACTGGCATCTCCTCGACGACCCCGCCCATCGCGGCGTACAGCAACTGGTGCGCGAGCTGAACCGCGTTTATCGCGCGCTGCCCGCACTGCATGCGCGCGATAGCGAGGCGGGCGGCTTTGAATGGCTGAGTCACGATCAGCACGACTTGAGCGTGCTCGCCTTCATGCGCCACGGACACGAGCCGGGGCAACGCCTAATTGCTATCTGCAATTTCACGCCCGTCGTGCGCCACGCCTATCGTCTCGGCGTGCCAGCCGACGGCGCCTGGCGCGAATGTCTCAATTCCGATTCCGGCCACTTCGGCGGCAGCAATGTGGGTAACCACAGCGCGCGTCTGTACGCCGAACCGATCGCGGCCCATGGCCGGCCGGCCTCGCTAATGCTCGATCTGCCGCCCTTGGCCGCTATTTATTTGCAATGGACACCCTGACCTATGACTTTGGAATCCGGCACTCCCTGGCCGCTGGGCGCGACCCTGGTCGAAGGCGGCGTGAACTTCGCGGTGTTCTCCGCCCACGCTAGCCGCATTGAACTGTGTCTCTATGATCGCGACGGTGCCGACGAACTCGCACGCATCGCGCTGCCCGCCTACACCGATGGCGTGTGGCATGGCTGGCTAGCGGGCGGCGGACCCGGCCTGGTTTATGGTCTGCGCGCCTACGGCTCGAACGATGCAGCGCGCGGCCATCGCTTTAATCCCGTTAAGCTGCTGCTCGATCCCTATGCGCGCCGACTGGCGGGCCAGTGGCGCTGGAGCGAAGCCCATCTCGGTGACGTGCACGATGCCAGCGACAAACACGTCGCGCTCGACAATGCGCGCGACATGCCGAAAGCCGCCATCGAGCTGGACAGCTTCGACTGGGGCGCCGATCGGCCGCCACGCACTGCACTGGCCGACAGCGTGCTGTATGAAGTGCATGTCAAAGGTTTTACTTGGCGCCACGCCGAGGTCGCGCTTGAGCATCGTGGACGTTTTCTCGGTGTGTCTTCACCCGCCGCCATCGAGCATCTGCGGCGCCTGGGCGTGACCGCCGTCAATCTGCTGCCGGTGCAGCAGCATCTGACCGAGCACACCCTCGCACGGCGTGGCGCGCACAACTATTGGGGCTATAACACTCTGGCCTTCTGTGTGCCCGACGCGCGTTTCGCAGCCCTCGACCCAGTGCGCGAATTCCGCACCATGGTCGCCCAGCTGCACGCGGCCGGCATCGAGGTCGTCCTCGACGTGGTGTTCAATCACACCGCCGAATCGGATCAACGCGGCCCGACGGTGTCCTGGCGCGGCCTCGACAACGCCAGTTGGTATCGGCTGCGTCATGAAGACGCGCGTTTCTACGAAAACCACAGCGGCACCGGTAACAGTCTCAATCTGTCCCAGCCACGGGTGCTGCAATTTGTGCTCGACTGCCTGCGTTACTGGGTGGCGGATATGCACGTCGACGGTTTCCGTTTTGATCTCGCGGCTTCGCTCGCGCGCGGTAGCGAGGGTTTCGATGGGCGTCACCCGTTCCTGATGGCGCTCGCCCAGGATCCGATATTGTCGCGCGTGAAGCTGATCGCCGAACCCTGGGATGCCGGTCCGGGTGGTTATCAGCTCGGCCATTTCCCGTCCGGCTGGTCAGAGTGGAATGACCGCTACCGCGACGCTACGCGCGCCTTCTGGGTGCGCAAAACCGCCGACCGCGGCGAGTTCGCAGCCCGCCTGGCGGGCTCCAGTGATCTATTCCGCCATGGCGGGCGTGGGGTGTTTGCCGGCATCAATTATGTCGCCGCCCATGACGGCTTCACCTTGCACGATCTGGTCAGTTACGACCGCAAGCACAATGAAAGCAATGGCGAAGAAAATCGCGACGGCGCAGATCACAATCTAAGCTGGAACTGTGGTGCCGAGGGCGAGACCGATCTATTGATGGTCACGACCCTGCGTGGCCGCTTGCAGCGTGCGCTGTTGGCCACGCTCATGCTGTCGCGCGGCGTGCCGATGGTGCTCGGCGGTGACGAACTCGGGCGCACGCAAGGTGGCAACAATAACGCCTATACCCACGACGACGAGACCAGCTGGGTTGACTGGGCCAACACCGATCAGGCGCTGCTCGATTTCACTACGCGCCTGATCGCGTTCCGCCGCGCCACGCCGCAGTTGCGCGACGGCCGCTGGTGGAATGGCGAGCACGATGGGCAAGGCAGCCGTGACGTGACGTGGCTGAATCGTCAAGGCCAGGAAATGCGCGCCGAACATTGGCAGGAAGCACAACGCTTCGTGCTCGGCATGCTGCTCGGCGCACGCGCCATCGAAGGCACGACGCCGCTGCTGGTCCTGTTCAATGCTGAACAGAAGGATTGCCCGTTTCCCTTGCCGCCGGGCGTGTGGGTCCAGCGCTTCGATACCTCGCTCGCCGCGCCTTTCGCCGTCGATGGGCAGCGCGTCGCAGACACTAGTTTCACACTCAAGGCGCGCGGCGTGACGGTGCTTGCCGGGTGCGTCGCGAGCAGCGCGTGAGCGCGCCGCGCGCCAGCGGCATTCTGCTGCATCCCACCTGCCTGCCGGCACCGCGCGACGACGACAATGCACCGGGGCGAGACGCTGGCAGCGGCGATTTCGGTGACAGTGCGCGACAATTCATCGACTGGCTGGCGGATGCCGGACAATCGCTGTGGCAGGTGCTGCCTTTCAATCCGGTCGGTCCCGGCTACTCACCCTATACCAGTCCGTCCGCCCATGCCGGCAATCCCAACCTGATTTCGCCTGCGGAGCTGGCCCGCGCAGGATTGCTCGATGGCGACATGCTTACGCACGAGCTTGCGCGCCACGGCGCGGCCGCGGGCACGATAGATTTCGAGGCGAGTACGCGCCTGCGCCTGCGCCTGCTACACATCGCGGCCCAGCGTTTCTTTACCCTGCCAAAACAGTTCGCCGAGCTGCATGATGCGTTCCGCGCGTGGTGTGAGGGCGAGCGCAGCTGGCTCGATGACTACGCCTTGTTCATGGCCCTACGCGAGTCGCAGGGCGAGCAGCTCAGCTGGGCGCAATGGCCGCGCGATCTTGCCGGGCGTGACACCGCAAGCCTGCGAGCGGCGCGCGAAAGCCTCTCAGCGGAGCTCGATTTCTGGCGGTTCGTACAATGGAGTTTCGCGCGCCAGTGGCAGGCCATCCGCGCCCACGCCCATGGTCGCGGCATACGCATCGTCGGCGACCTGCCGATCTACGTGGCCTTCGACAGTGTCGACGTGTGGGCGCATCGGGCCTTGTTCGAACTGGACGCCCAGGGCCGACCCGCCGTGATCGCCGGCGTACCGCCGGATTACTTCAGCGCCGAAGGCCAGCTGTGGGGCAATCCGCTGTACCGCTGGGCGCGCCATCGCGAGGACGGCTATGGCTGGTGGCAGGCACGCCTGCGTAGCGCATTACGCCATGCCGATATCGTGCGCATCGATCACTTCCGTGCCCTGGAGTCTTACTGGGAAGTCGACGCTCAGGCCAGCACCGCCATCGATGGCCGTTGGCAGCCCGGGCCGGGCCGCGAATTCTTTAGGGCGCTTGAACAGGGACTGGGCGTGGCACATGGGCAGTTGCCGCTGATCGCCGAAGACCTCGGCACCCTCACCCCAGCTGTACACGACTTGCGTCGGGCCGCCGGTCTGCCGGGCATGCGTGTACTGCAATTCGGTTTCGCGGCCGATGCGCGCGATCTCAATCTCCCGCATAACTTGCCGGAAGATTGCGTGGTCTATACCGGCACCCATGATAACGACACGACGCGCGGCTGGTTCGCGCAGGCGGCACCTCGCGAACGGGATTTCGCCCGCACTTATCTCAAGAGCGACGGCGCGGAGATCGGCTGGGATTTGCTTCACGCCGCCTCGGTTTCGGGCGCACGGCATGCCATCTATCCCTTGCAAGATGTGCTCGGTCTGGATTCCGAGGCGCGGATGAATACCCCCGGGATGGCGGCCGACCAATGGCGTTGGCGTTTCGAATGGCGCCAGATCGAGCAGTGGCATGGGCGACGCTTGCGCCAGATCTCGGCCGTGCATGGCCGCAACGGACTGGCCGTCGACGAGGCGCTGATCTGAGGGGCATTCGCGAGTTCTGGCCTGCCGTCAATTCGGCTTCTTGAAACGATACAAGAACTGATCGGTGTGACCACGAACGGAGGCGTCGAAAACATTCTTAGTGTGATCGTCGCTCTTGTTGGCAAGAATGGAACTCTCGGCGTCCAGCTTGAAGCCGGCCGCAAGGATATCCGCCTTGACTCTCTCCGGATCGATACGGTGCAGAGTTTCGGTTGCGCCGATCCCTGAGCCCGCCGGGGCTACGTGGTCCAGCACTACATAGACACCGCCCGGCTTCAGGGCGGCAAAGACTGCCTTGTTGAAGGCAGGTACGTCCGCCGGCCCCATGAACTTGTCGTAGAGGTCGTGGTAGTTCTGCCGAATGAACACAGCATCGAGTCCCGACGGCAAGGCCGAGGCGATCGGGTCGGCACTAACGATGACATTGGGCAACTCTGTCGCCAGCGCGTGCAGGTGATCCAAGGCCTCGGGGTGTGCCTTGACGACTTCGGCGGTCTCGACTGCGTAGACCGTTCCGGAAGGACCGACAGCTTTCGCCAGCGATGCCGCGAGGCGCCCCGCCACGATATCGGCCACCTTGTCGCCCTTTTTTACGCCGATGAATGCGATGACCTCGGGCGCCTTCCAGGCCGGGTCGAGCGTCGGTGCGGCGGACTTCGGCAATTCCTTTGCGGCGGCACCGATTGATATGGCCAGCATTACAGAGATGGCGAGTATTCGCATACACCGATCCTTAGTTCAGTATCAAAGTACAGCAGTCAATTACATGCTATCGCTATCGGATTCCTTTGCGCAATCCAGAGTCTTGTCCAAGGACAGGCCACGCCTGCGCCAGATCTCGGCCGTGCATGGCCGCAGCGGACTGGCCGCGCCCTCAAGGCGCGGGTGTGGCGCGCGTGTCGGTGGCGCGTACCTCGCCCGAGCCACCCGCTGCGCTCTGCGCCGCAGCCCGCTCGCGACGCTCGCGCAACAAGGCTTCGCGCTCACGGCTGTCGCGGTTGAACCAGCGGTATTTGAGATTGCCGATGAGGCCGGCGATCGGGCGCAGGAAGGCGCCCTTGGTGGTGCCGTCGGCGGCCTGGTTGATCACTTCCTCGAAATTCGAATGGGCGTCCGACACTGTACCCCAGATACGGAATTCCGGGCCGCGCCAGTAGCCAAGCGGGTTCTGCGCGTCCTGCATCAGGTCCATGCTGTAGAGGATCGCCGCGCCGCGTCCCAGCATGTCGAGATTGGCATTCAACTCCAGCGGTGCATCGAAGATATCGCTGCCCTCTTCATGCTGGATGCCGCCGCTCGCGAGTAAGGCGATGGTCGGGCTCAAGACCTGGAATTGTTCGATGGTGACGTTACGCGATTCATCGCGTCTCAAATGGATGTCGATGGTGTCGTAATCAATCTGCGCGATGTAGTTCACGAGGCGCGCGATGGCGCCGGCGCCGAAGCCG